>NZ_PUGA01000005.1:0-218773 GCF_003236725.1 Pantoea sp. ARC270 | reverse complement strand
TTTTCTTCCAGCCCACGCTGCTGACCGGGGTTCGACAGGAGATGCCGATTATGCAGGAGGAGATATTCGGGCCTGTGCTGCCGGTGATGAGCTTTAAAACGCTGGATGAGGCGATAGCCCTGGCAAACGACTGCCAGTATGGGCTGACCTCTTCCCTCTATACGCAGGATCTCAACACCACGCTCTACGCCCTGCGTAAGCTGAAGTTTGGCGAAACCTATGTTAACCGTGAAAATTTTGAGGCCATGCAGGGCTTTCATGCCGGATGGCGCAAATCGGGCATTGGCGGTGCCGATGGTAAACATGGTCTGGAGGCCTATCTGCAGACCCATGTCGCCTACCTGCAGGGCCATTAACAAAACGGGCCGCACAGGCGGCCCGCTTAATCTTTCTGTTCGCGACTCACTGACTGATGTCGACCGGATAGAAGATGTGTTTGCCAAAGGGATCGACCTGATAGCCGCTGACCGATTTGCGCACCGGCTCGAAGATCGTCGAGTGCGCAATCATCACCGCGGGCATCTGATCATGCATCATCTGCTGCGCCTGCAGATAGAGTGCGGTGCGTTTGCCCTGATCCGGTTCGGCACGCGCTTCGGTAATTAACTTTTCAAATGGCTGATAGCACCATTTCGACGAGTTAGACCCGCCCTGTGCCGACGTGCAGCTGTAAAGCGGGCCAAAGAAGTTATCCGGATCGCCGGTCGCAGTGGTCCAGCCCATGAGTGCCGCCTGATGCTCGCCGCTGCGTACCCGTTTCAGGTATTCGCCCCACTCGTAGCTGACGATGCTGGCTTTGATGCCGACTTTGGCCCAGTCCGCCTGAATCATCTCCGCCATGCGGCGCGCGTTAGGGTTATAGGGGCGCTGCACCGGCATCGCCCAGAGCGCGATCTCCGTGCCCGGTTTGACCCCCGCCTGCTGCAACAGGACTTTGGCCTGCTCTGGATCGTAGTCGTAATCTTTCAGATCTTTGTCGGCGCTCCAGACGCCCGGCGGCAGGATATTTTTTGCGACCGTGCCGGTGCCTTTGAAAATCGCCTCAATGATGGCCGGTTTGTTAATGGCCATCGCCAGCGCCTGGCGCACTTTGACATTGTCGGTGGGAGCTTTAGTGGTGTTAAACGCCAGGAAACCGGTGTTCAGTCCCGCCTTCTGTTCCAGGGTGATGTCGGGGTTAGCGCGCATCTTCTCCAGATCGGCGGGATTAGGGAACGGCATCACCTGACACTCGTTCTTCTCCAGTTTGGCATACCGCACGGAAGCATCCGGCGTAATGCTGAACACCAGCCGATCAATCTTCGCCTTGCCCTGCCAGTAGTCCGGAAACGCCTTGTAGAGAATGCGAGAATCCTTCTGATACTGCACCAGCTCAAACGGGCCGGTACCAATCGGATTCATATCCACCTTCTCCGGCGTTCCCGCCTTCAGCATGGCATCAGCATATTCGGCTGAGTGGATAGAGGCGAAATACCAGGCGAGATCGGCCAGAAACGGCGCTTCAGGATGTGAGAGCGTAAAGCGGACGGTGTGATCGTCCACCCGGTCGATGCTTTTGATCAGGGTAGAGAGTTCCAGACTTTCAAAGTTCGAGTAGGTGCCGCCAGAGACGTTGTGGTAGGGGTTTTTCGGGTCCATCTGGCGCATAAACGAGAAAATCACATCATCGGCGTTAAAGTCGCGGCTGGGTTTAAACGCCTTATTACTCTGAAACTTTACGTTGTGCCGCAGATGGAAGGTATAAACCTTGCCGTCAGGGCTGATCTCCCAGCGTTCAGCCAGACTGGGCACCAGCTCGGTGGTGCCGGGAGTAAAATCCACCAGCCGGTTGAACACCGGCACGGCGCTGGCATCCACACTGGTCCCGGAGGTGTAGAGCTGAGGATTGAAGTTTTCTGGCGAACCTTCAGAGCAGTAAACCAGGGTTCTGGCGTTCACGCTGCCAGCCAGCGCGACGCCTGCCGTCATCAGCGCTAAGGTGGCTATCTTTGTTTTCATTATCATCCTCGCTTTGTATTGACTTCTGGTGGGCACAATATCTAAATGAATCATTCAGATGCTTCATTGATAGCACGATTCGGCACCATAGCGAACCCTGCCTGTAGCTGACTAATAAGGAATAGTGATGACAGACAAACCTGAGTCGCAGCTCACCGAACGTTTTTTCCGTTACCTCGCCGTCAGCAGCCAGAGCGATGCCAAATCCACCACCCTGCCCAGCACACCGAGCCAGCACGCCATGGCTGCCCTGCTGGCGGAGGAGTTGCGTGCGCTGGGACTGGATCAGGTGGTGGTGGATGAACATGCCACCGTGACCGCCGTGAAGCGCGGCAACCGCCCTGACGCGCCACGCATCGGCTTTATTACCCATATCGACACCGTTGATGTCGGTCTGTCGCCCGATATCCATCCGCAGATCCTCACCTGGCAGGGCGAGGATCTCTGTCTCAACGCACAGCAGGATATCTGGCTGCGCCGCGATGAACATCCGGAGATCGCGCCCTACATCGGTGAGCCGGTGATTTTCAGCGACGGCACCAGCGTGCTGGGCGCAGACAACAAAGCCGCCGTGGCTGTGGTGATGACGCTGATGGCAAACCTCAGCGGCGACCATGGCGATATCGTGGTGGCCTTTGTGCCGGATGAGGAGATCGGTCTGCGCGGGGCGAAAGCGCTGGATCTGGAAACGCGCTTTAACGTGGACTTTGCCTGGACCATCGACTGCTGTGAACTGGGCGAAGTGGTCTATGAGAACTTCAATGGCGCCGCCGCAGAAATCGTGTTTACCGGCGTGCCGGCGCATCCGATGTCGGGCAAAGGGGTGCTGGTAAATCCCCTGCTGATGGCGCACGACTATATCAGCCTGTTTGACCGCCAGCAGACCCCGGAGCATACCGAAGGACGTGAGGGCTATATCTGGTTTAACGAGATTCAGGCCAACGCCAGTCGGGCGGCCCTGAAAGCCTCCATCCGCGATTTTGACCTGACCCGCTTTGCGGCACGCAAAGAGCAGTTAGAAGCGGCAGCCAGGGATATTGCGGCGCGTTATCCGACCGGTGAGGTCAGCATCACCATCAGTGATATTTACAGCAACATCAGCAATGCGCTGGGTGAGGATCGGCGGGCGATCGATCTGATCTTCACGGCCTTTGCCGCGCTGGAGATTGAACCCAAAGTGATCCCGATGCGCGGAGGAACGGACGGCGCGGCCCTCTCGGCCAAAGGCTTGCTGACGCCGAACTTCTTTACCGGCGCGCATAATTTCCATTCGCGCTTTGAGTTTCTGCCCATCTCCTCGTTTGTGAAGTCTTATCAGGTCGCGGAGAAACTCTGCCATCTGGCGGCAGAGTAAAGCGGAAAGTCGGGCGCATTTCGCGCCCGATTAAGGTCAGGGTTTCGCGCTGACATCAATGCCAGGGAAATACTTTTCCGCCAGCTTTTTAATGGTGCCATCGCTCTGCACTTTGGCAATTGCCGCATCCAGCGACTGTTTCAGCTGGGTGTCATCCTTACGCAGTCCGTAGCCGATGCCGGAGCCGAGAATCGCGTCATCCTCGACCGGTTTGCCGACAAAGCCGAAACCTTTGCCCTGTGGCTTATCGAGGAAGCCGGACTGACCGGCAGCAGACATCACCAGCGTGCCGTCAAGACGCCCCGCGACCATGTCGTTGTAAACCTGGTTCTGATCCTGATAAGAGGTCACCGTCACGCCCTGCGGCTCCCAGTGCTTCTTCGCGTAAGTTTCCTGAATGGACCCCTGCAGAACCCCGATATTTTTGCCCTTCAGGCCGTCAGCGGTCGGGGCCAGATTCTCGCCGGTCTTCGCCACTAACATTGTCGGAATACGGTAGATGGGCTGGGTAAAGGCGATGCTTCTGGCGCGCGCTTCAGTAATGTTCATCGCCGAGTTAATCGCGTCGAACTTTTTGGCCTGCAGCGCCGGGATTAGCGCATCAAAGCTGCTCTCAACCCAGTGGCAGGTAAATTTGCCCGCCTGACAGATTGCATTACCCAGCTCAATATCAAAGCCTTCGAGTTCGCCCTTCGCGTTGCGACTTTCAAACGGGGGATATTGTGACTCCACGCCGTAACGTAAATCCTGTGCCAGTGCCTGTAGCGATGTCATCATGCCCAGAGCGAGGAAAAGCGCGTTAAGTTTCTTCATTATTAGCCCCGAAAAGTATTATTTACCCGTTTCCCCGGCTTCACGCTATCACGTGATTCAGCAGGAAAACGCACTCAGCGCTGCTGCGCCAGCTTCCAGCGTCGCCTCGTCCTTTGCAAAAGAGAGACGAATCAGTTTGTTGTCTGTGCCATCCATATAAAACGCCGACAGCGGAATGGTCGCCACGCCGTGATCGACGATAAGACGTTTTACCATTTCACTGTCGGGTTCGTCACTGAAATGTCCGTAGCTGGCGAGCATAAAGAACGAACCGGCGCTCGGCAGCAGCCTGAAGGGCGAATCCTGCATCAGCGCAATCAGCCGGTCGCGTTTCTGCTGATAGAATGCGCTGAGCGACAGATAATGATCCGGTGTCTGCAGATAGTGTGCGAAGCCCACCTGCATCGGCGTATCGGCGGCGTACATCATGAACTGATGCACTTTAACCAGTTCGCTCATCAGCGCCGCCGGGGCCAGACAGTAGCCCACCCGCCAGCCGGTAACGTGAAAGGTTTTGCCAAACGAGGAGACGATAACGCTGCGCGCAGCCAGCTCCGGATGCGTCGCCATCCCGCAGTGCGGGCGGCCATCAAACAGAATGTGCTCGTAAACCTCATCCGAGAGCACCACGATGTCTGTGTTGCGGATTAAGGCTGCCAGCTGGTTCAGATCCTCAGGCGTCAGCACCTGCGCGCTGGGGTTGTGTGGCGTATTGATGATGATCATGCGGGTGCGCGGCGTAATCGCAGCCCGTAATGCCTCCCAGTCGATCGCAAAGGAAGGCACCGCCAGCTTCAGCCCGACCGGCTTTCCGCCCTGCAACCGGACGACTGGCGCATAGCTGTCGAAGGCTGGCTCAAAGAAGATCACCTCATCCCCCTGATGCACCAGCGCGGTGATCGCCATATAGATCCCCTGACTGGCGCTGCCGGTGATCAGCACTTCGCTGGCGGGATCGTATTTCGCGCCATAAAGCGCCTCGACTTTCGTGGCGAGCGCTTCACGCAGGGCGGGCAGCCCCATCATGGGAGCATACTGATTGTGCCCCTCCTCCATCGCGCGGCTGACGGAGGCGACCAGCGCCGGGTCACAGGGAAAACCCGGTGCGCCCTGCGACAGGTTAATCGCCTGATGCTGCGCTGACAGCTGGCCAATCACGCTAAAAATAGTGGTGCCGACATCCGGCAGTTTTGAGTGAACAGCAACAGGCGTTTTCAGGGACATACTCTCTCCATCAGAAACATAGCCGGTCTGATCCGGTAAAAAACTATTCAACGGGCTGCGGCTTGAGTCGGCAAGCGAAATGTCGTCATAATAGCCATGACAAAAATGCATAGCTGAGGTTTATTGTGTCGCGCTCATCGCTGCCGCTTAATGCCATCCACGCTTTTCTGGTGACCGCTCGTCATCTCAACCTGACCCACGCGGCCGGTGAACTCTGTCTGACCCAAGGGGCCGTGAGCCGCAAAATTGCCGCGCTGGAGCAGTGGCTGGGGGTAACGCTGTTCGACCGTCATGCCCGCGGGCTGCGGCTGACCGCCCAGGGCAGCGCGCTGCTGCCGGAACTGCGTCAGGGATTTGAGATGATGGTGCAGGCCAGCGAGAAGGTGCGGCGCACGCAGGTCAGCATTCGGCTGAAAGCGCCGAGCTGCGCGATGCGCTGGCTGGTTCCCCGGCTGATCGCGCTGGAGCAGCAGCGGCCGGAACTGCATGTGGCGCTGACCACCACGCTGGATCACGCAGCCCGGCTGGGAAACTTTGATGCGGCGATTGTTTATGGCAAGCCACAGCCCGACGGGATCACCCTGTTCAGCGAGTCACTGACGCCGGTCATGGCGGCGGTTCAGCCCGCACCAGACGACCCGGCGGCGCTGGAGACGATGACGTTTCTGCATCCCACAGAGGACAAACGTGACTGGCAGTGCTGGCTGGAGGCGCAGCAGGTGACGCTGAAGATGCAGCGCAATCAGCATTTTTCCACCATGGACTTAGCGATCAGCGCGGCGATTCAGGGATTTGGGGTGGCGATTGCCGACAGCAATCTGGTGGAGAGTGACATCGCCAGCGGCAGGCTGATTAAGCCGTTCGCTGGCGAGGTGAAAACCGGCGCCGTTTACAGTTTACTGCAGCGGGCGCCGCAGGATGCGCCACCCTTCCTGGCGGAACTGGTGGCGTGGCTGTGCCGGGATCAGAAGGTGACCCAGTCGCCATTATCCACAGGTTTAGCCTGAGCCACGCTCAGCGCTGGCGCTTTCGGCGCGGTGGGCTTGTGGCTGATGACCGGCGCAGGCTGGCTGGTGCCGGAAAGGCGGAACTTCGACACCGACGCCTGGAGCGCTTCCGTCTGCAGGGCGAGCGCACTGGCCGCCGCAGAGACCTCTTCGACCAGTGAGGCGTTCTGCTGGGTCACGCTGTCCATTTCGGTCACTGCCGTGCCAACCTGAGAGATGCCCTTGCTTTGCTCTTCCGAGGCAGAGGCGATCTGTTTCATGATGGCATCCACATCCTGCACCGATTTCAGGATGTTGTTCATGGTGCCACCCGTGGTGCTGACCAGTTCGGCGCCTTTATCCACCCGCTGAACCGACTCTTCGATCAGCGTGGCGATCTCTTTGGCGGCGTTAGCACTGCGCTGAGCCAGACTCCGCACCTCTGAAGCCACCACCGCAAATCCGCGCCCCTGTTCCCCGGCACGCGCCGCTTCAACCGCGGCGTTGAGGGCCAGAATGTTGGTCTGGAAGGCGATACCGTTAATCACGTTGGTGATCTCAGCAATTTTCTTCGAGCTGCCGGAGATGCCATCCATGGTGCTGATCACTTCACTCACCAGCTGACCACCACGCTGCGCTGTCGTGGTCGCGGTCTCGGCCAGCAGGCTGGCCTGGCGCGCATTGTCGGCGTTGAATTTCACGGTCGCCGTCAGTTCCTCCATGCTGGCCGCAGTCTGTTCCAGCGCGGAGGCCTGCTCTTCGGTACGGGAAGAGAGATCGTTGTTTCCGGCAGAGATCTCCGCCGCGCCACGGGAGATATTTTCCGTGCCGTTGCGAATCGCACTGACCGCTTCGCGCAGGCTGTCCTGCATCGCACCCAACAGCGGCACCAGTTTACCGACGCAGTTGCGGCCAAAATCGGTCACCGGCTGGCTCAGATCGCCCGTGGCAATGACCGCGAAGTGCGTGCGGATGCTCTCCAGCGGACGCACCAGCATCGCCACCAGATAGCGATCGGTAAACAGCAGAATCAGCAGGCCGATGATCACTGCAATGGTGATAATCGTCTTGGTAATGGAGGTGAGATGATCGACCTCCACGCGGGTGGTATCGAGTTTTTCAGCCGCACCCTGGTTAAATTTGTCGGCACTCACGCCAAATGCGCGGCTCAGCGGCGGGGTCACGTTGTTCGCCTGCTGGCGATAGGCATCCGGCGACGCCTGACGGGCCAGCTGCAGCTGCGGGGTCACGCCTTCGTCCAGCAGTTTCTGCCAGCTCTGAATCACGCTATCCACCACCTCCGGGTTCATCGGGCCCGGTGCCAGCTGCTTAAAGCGCGCCAGTTGCTGCGTCATGCTGTCCAGCGCCTGCTGCACCGGGGCATAGGCTTCATCCGTTAATGTTTTACCGGCAGCTTTACCTTCCATAACGCGCGACAGGCGCGTCACGACGCGGAAATATTGATCGTTCCCTTTGCTCAGAACCGTCATCTGTTCAACCAGATGACGGTCAACATCATTGCCTTCGCTCAGCGCGCCAAGCGAGTGGATGCTATAGAGCCCGACGCCGCTCCAGAGTAAGCAGAACAGTCCCAGAATGGAGAGCATCACTGCTCTGATGGTAAAATTTTTAAGCATTCCCATACCAAAATCCTATACACGTTGACCCGCGAGTGTCGGGCATAGGAGGTTTATCGGCATGGAATTGTGAAGATGTAACTGTTTTGTTACCTAATATTTTACAGCGTCCGGATGTCAGATTTCGGTTAAAAAAACGCTACATCAATCAGTTAGGATTAAAAAAGCAGATTTTTTCCATTCGCTTTATTTAATGGTTAGCGAGCTAATCATTAAATCCCCACTAAAGCCTGACCATGCGCGTCATCAGTAACCGGAAGAGGCGCAGGCGGGCACGCATAAAGTTTCGCTTCAGCTTCAGGGCGTGCTGGCGGTCGTCACCAAGTGACATTGTCACGTCATTGCCGGGGTGCCACGCGGGCCAGACTACCTCACCGTCCAGCTGATGCGTATATTCCGTGGCGTCGCGGGCAAACCTGAACCAGTAGTCGCTGACCTGCGCCGCAAACGCCCTGTCCGCCTCACTGAACGGCCGGGCTTCGTCGGGATCGGGCATCTGACTCAGCGTATCCAGCACATACGGCACTTCATTACCGTGCCAGGCACCATGGGGATAGAGGTCGCGGGCGTGCTCAGAGACATAATCAAACCAGTAGCGCCAGCCCGGCATGCCGACACGATACTGCGCCCGCATCACCAGCCACGGCATCAGGCTGAAGGCCATATCGCGCGCCACGGCTCGTCCCAGCAGTCGGTCGTCATGGATGTCATACATCCATTTAAGTGTCCGGTAGGCCAGCCGGTTTTTGTCACGCAACTGATGCAGCACGGCAGTGGCATCCACACCAAAATAGTCCAGCACGCTGGCCTCATCACTGTTGCTGCCCGCCATCAGCGGCAGACGGTGCTGTTTAGCCGCCAGGAAGGTTTTCAGCATCGGCTCGGGCAGAACGGCGTCCCCGGCAATCGGCACCGGCGGGATCGCCAGCGTCCCCTCCAGCGACCAGAAGGCATCGGCAGGCAGCGCGCGCAACTGCTCTGCGGTGACATCAGACGGCAGGCCAAAGTGTCGTGCCACCGCCACACCCTGCTGACGCGCCTTTTTCAGCGGGGTATCAGGCAGGCTGTAGGCGCTCTGGACAATGCCCTTGTGAAACAACCCTTCTGCCAGCGGCGAACAGCAGAGTGACAGCACGCTGCGCGCGCCGGCCGATTCACCGAACAGGGTCACATTGCGACGATCGCCGCCAAAAGCGGGAATATTGCGCTGAACCCACTGCAGGGCGGCGATCTGGTCGAGCAGACCAAAATTGTTCACCGTGCCGGCAACAGGGTATTCCGCATCCAGCGCGGGATGAGAGAAGAAGCCGAGATGGCCCAGCCGGTAGTTCAGGGTCACCACCACTGCGCCACGTGACGCCAGGGGTTTGCCGTTATAGGGGGCCAGTCCGCCTGCGCCAATGGTAAAGCCACCGCCGTGCAGCCAGACCATCACCGGTAGCGGTCGGGCGGGCTCCACATCGGGTGTCCAGACGTTAAGATAGAGGCAGTCTTCACTGAACTCGCCGGGATTGCCTCCGCCGACAGCCTCACACCAGGCCCGATTCTGCCAGCCGGAGGCACCAAACTGTGTCGCGTCACGCACCTGCTGCCAGGGTGTGACCGGCTGGGGTGGCCGCCAGCGTAACGCGCCCACGGGCGGTGCTGCATAAGGTATGCCTTTGAATACGAAAAGGTCATCGTCCATGCTTCCACGTAACTCCCCTTCGGCAGTCATGATCCTCAGACCTGTTTCGTTTTTCATTCCTGATTCCCTGTTTACTCGTTCCTCCATTATTTGCAGGCCCGTCTGCATTGTCCAGGTTCAGGCGGGATTTGCAGAATATGCTGAACAACGCCCGGCAGCCCTCATCATGCTCAGCAGCCAGTTGCGGGAGTCAGGGGCGGTTTCCGATTAATTCTGTTTATCTTTAAAATGGCGGGAGAGTGAGGTGACCGCACAGCGCTGAGGGGGGACTGACGGTTTTCCCCGCCAGCGGGCGCGCCGGACCCCCTGATGGCATTAATCAATCGGGGTAATCACAGCGCTAAACCTGTGCAGGCCGGTAAAGCGAGGATTTGCGCTTTACCGGCACGGGTCAGCAGACAACGTGAATCTGCGCTGGATCTATGCCGGGCGTAACCCACACTGCGCCAGCGAGCGATGCTGGCGCGCTTCGTAAAGCGCCATCTCATCCAGCACCTCACAGCCCAGCGCCGCCTCAAAGGCCTGTCGGCTCGCCTGTCCCGCAGAACGCACCTGCGCCTGGTCCCCCAGGTTAGACTGAAAGATCCCCGCCGCACTGACCGGCAGAAAATCCTCATAGACGATGGGATCGGCCACCACCCGGCCCTGGGCAATCAGCGTTTCCAGGGATTCACCCTGAGCGGGCGGTGTCATCATGCCCTTTTCACTCAGGCGATAATGGAACCAGGCCAGCCCCTGCTGACGCAGCGTCGTCTCATCGTCGGGGAAGTCACGGAAAATCGCGGCCAGGTGCTGCTGATGCTGCTCGTTATCCTGACCGCTGCCCGCCTCACTCAGCAGCCGGTCGTAGAGCGCCCGGCCTTTCGGCGTCAGCGCAACGCCTCGCTGCTCAATTTCCCCGAAGCGCGCAGTGTGGGTGCCCGGATGTCCATCCTGAAAGATGATCGCTTCTTCAAGCGCCCTGAAGCTGGTCTGACGCAGCAGGATCGGCACCTGACGACGTGGCGGCCCCTCGATCAGCGTTTTCGGATCGATGCCGCGCGACGGCATCAGCTGCTGGACACGGTCGATATCCAGCGTGCGCGGCGTAAGATGGTTGATGTGGCAGCCGGGAAAGCAGACCACATCGGCGATCAGGCGATGCTGCTGATTAAGCGCCTGATAGGTCTGACTGTCGACAGGGCTGTGAGCGTGCCAGCGAAACGTTTCCAGCGCTTCGGTAACAAAGGCCTCCGCCTGGTCGGCGGTGAAGCCGCCCTGCTCCTGATGCACCCGCAGCAGCGCCCGGCAGCGGGGAGTAAAAATGTCACGCGCGGCCAGAATCGTTGTCGCCTTCTCGCGCAGCGCGGGATCGTCGATCAGTTCAGGACGCAACAGTGAGGTGAAAACCCGGAAGGGATTGCGACGCAGCGCCGCGTCATCGACCGGTCGGAACGCGGTGGAGTGAACCGGCACGCCTGCCTGAGAGAGATCGTAATAGCCCACCGGGGACATGCCCATGACCGCAAACAGCTGGCGCAGCGTGGCGAGTTCATCCGCCGTCCCGACCCGAATGGCACCGTGACGCTCAATATTGAGCCGGTCAATCTCATCTGCGGCCGTAAGGCGATCTTTCAGCGCACAGTCTGCGTCCAGCGTGCGTTCGTTGACGGTGGCGACCAGCTGCATCAGCGTGCCGTACTGCGGCACCTCCTGCTGATACATCGCTGACATCGCCTGAGAGAAACGGGTACGGATGCGATCCGCACTGAGAAAGTTTTCCATCTTATCCACCTGACACCGTGAGCGTTGCAGCTAATGTAATGCAACGCGCCGGTCTCAGCGGAAAAAATCACGAATCTGTGATCGGCTTAAAGCCGTAACGGTTTTTCAGCAGCAGCATCAGGGTGGTGATCACCGCCGGTATCGCCAGCAGCAGAAAGATCACGCTGAACGACCAGCCCAGAGACATCATCTCTGCTCCCACGAAAGCACTCAGGATCGCCCCGACGCGACCCACAGCATGCATCCAGCTGGAGCCGGTGGCGCGGGCATGGGTGGGATAGTAGCTGGCAGATAACGCATTCATCCCGGTGTTGGCCCCGTTAAAGCAAAAGCCACTGCAAAAGGCGATAGCGCTCATCATACCGACTTCGGCCGGTGAGAAGCCCAGGGCGACAATAAACAGGCCGCCACAGCCGTAGATCGCCGCCAGCGCCAGATTGGCGTTGAAACGATCCATCATCCAGCCCGCAAAGAGCGATCCGAGGGTCCCACCCGCCTGATACATCGCAGTAATGATCGCCGCTTCGGTGACCGACATGCCCAGGGTGTTGACCAGTGAGGGCAGCCAGCTGCCAATCAGGTAGACCATGAACAGGCCCATAAAATAGCCGCCCCACAGCATCACGCTGCCAAACAGATAGCGGCGCGAAAGCACGGTACCGATTGCGCCACGCACCGGCACGCTGGCTTCAGGTGCGTGAAAGGCGCAGTCGGGTGCGGTTTTGCCCGGCAGCATCCGCTCCAGGATGGCGTGAATGCGTGCAGCCGGCGCGCCACGACCGATCAGAAATCGCACCGACTCCGGCAGACCACGGATCAGAAAAGGGAGCACCAGCAGCGGCAGGATACCGCCCAGCAGCAGGACCGAATGCCAGTCATAGCGGGGCAACAGCCAGGAGGCGGCAAAACCGCCGCTGGCCGCGCCGAAGGTGAAACCGCAGAAGACCACGGTGATAATGAAGGCGCGACGACGTTCGGGCGCATACTCCGCGACCAGCGTGCCAACGTTGGGCATCGCGGCCCCCAGTCCCAGCCCGGTCAGAAAGCGAAACAGCATCATCTGTTCGATGTTCTGAGAAAAGGCGGTTGCCAGCGTCCAGAGACCAAAAAAGAAGACGCTGAAGATAATCATCATGCGCCGGCCATAACGGTCAGCAAGCGGCCCTGCCACCATCGCACCCAGTGCCAGGCCGATCAGCGCGGCGCTGATGACGCCCCCCAGCTGATGATTGCTTACGCCCCAGGCTGCTTTCAGCGTTGGCGCGATAAATCCCATAATCGCAATGTCCATGCCATCGAGTGCCACCACGATAAAACAGAGTGCAATAAGCCGCTTTTGCCAGTGGCTGAGCCCCTGCTGGTTGATAAGCTGGCGGACATCTACCGCCTCGACGCTGGTCAATGGACACTCCTCGGGAGTAACGGGATCGGACATCAGTTTAAGTAAAAAAAACGGCGCTTATGATAGCCCATCGTTAACCTTAAGCGGTCAGATTTTTATCGGGTGATGAGAATTCTTCAGTTTCAGCGCGGTAAGTGCCTGATATTACACTGGCGGGTGATGGGCGGTGACGGCGGGAGGGATGGCATAAGTCAGTCAGATCAGTCAGTTAACTAAAGAAAGGCCAGATTTACCCTCTTTGTTAAATAAAATTTGCAGCAAAGTTAACAGATTTCATTTTAAAGTATTGCTTAATGTCGGCCATTCTCATTAAGTTTACGCTATGGACAAAAATATCCTTTTCAATCAGCGCATTCGCTTGCGCCACCTTCACACCTTTGTTGCGGTTGCGCAGCAAGGCACGCTTGGACGGGCGGCAGAGACCCTCAGCCTGAGTCAGCCCGCCCTCTCGAAAACCCTGAACGAGCTGGAGGAGCTGACGGGTGCCCGCCTCTTTGAACGCGGGCGGCTGGGCGCGCAGCTGACCACCATGGGAGAGCAGTTTCTGACCCATGCGGTTCGGGTTCTGGATGCACTGAACCATGCCGGACAAAGTTTCAATGAGCAGCCGGGTGACGCCCCGGCCATTATCAGGCTGGGGGCGCTCACCACGGCGGCGATGGGCATGCTGCCACGCATTCTGGATCGTTTTCATCAGCTGCAACCCAATACCACCATTCAGGTGGCGACGCTGCATAACAACGTCCTGCTGGCTGGCCTGCGCGGCGGCGAGTTTGATATCGGTATCGGCCGTATGGCTGACAGCGACATGATGACCGGTCTCACCTACGAATTGCTGTTTCTGGAGTCTCTGAAGCTGGTGGTGAGGCCGGAACACCCCCTCTTAGGTGACAATGTCACCTTATCCCGGGCGATGCAGTGGCCGGTGGTGATCTCACCGGAAGGCACCGCCCCGCGCCGCATCGCGCAGCAGATGCTTGATGAACAGGGCTGCACGCTGCCGCCCCACTGTATTGAAACCTCCTCCACCTCACTGGCGCGTCAGCTGGCGCTGCGCTACGACTACATCTGGTTTGTGCCGTCCGGGGCCATCAAAGAGGACCTCAGCCACAATGCCGTCTGTGCCCTGCCGATTCACTCCTCCGGACCGGGTGAACCGGTCGGTATCATCACCCGCACCGGCGCGGAACTGAGCCTGAGTGCCGAAGTGTTAATGTCGACCATCCGTAAATTTCACAGCTAGCGGCTGCGTTTGGCATGCCGCTCGCGGTTTTCCAGTCGCGCCTTGTCCGTTTTCCGCAGCCCGACATAGAGCGCCCCGGCGCCACCGTGCCGGGTCTGCGCCACACAGAAAGTCTGAACGTCATCGAACTGCTGCAGCCACCGCGCCAGATAGCTGCGCACGATATTGGCGTGCGATTCATCATCGCGGCCCTTGCCGTGGATGATCAGCAGGTTGCGTAAACCCAGTTTGTGCGCCTGCATCATAAAGTTAAACAGCGCCTGACGGCAGGTTTCGACCGGTTGCCGCAGCAGGTTGAGACTGGCATCCAGCTTATACTCCCCTCTGCGCAGCTTATCGACGATGCCCTGCTGAATGCCGTCGGCTTTATACTCCAGCGGCGTATTGAGCGGAATAATCTCCAGATCGCCCCGGGTGAGAAAGTTCTCCAGCACCGACTCATCGGGTGCTTTGCGTGGCGCTTTGGTTGAGGGGGATTTAAGCCACAGGGTTGTGGTGGTGTCTTTCAGCGGCGTGACATCACCCATGGCATCCCGAAACAGATCGTTATCATCAAGGTTCATGGTTTTCTCACACCTGATTAAAATTGATAGCGTACAAAAACAGGTCTTACCCGATAGCGTAGCAAAAGGTGTAAACACCGGGCCAGCCCACTTTTCTGATTATGACTGGCCGCAGCTTTTCGGGTAACCGATCAAAAAAACGGAAACTTTTCGTGACACTTTTGCATGGTGCCGTTCTGAGAAGCCCGTCACATCTGCGTTTAGCGATGTGTGAATCATCCCTGGTTTTTGTAAGTGTAAAACTGCTCGGATGAGTTCCCTTCAGCTCAAAAAATGTTAAAATTGACCCCAGTCAATAATCGTCGAGCGAACCATTATGATCCCTGAAAAACGCAGCATTCGTCGTATTCAGTCGGGCGGTTGTGCCATTCACTGCCAGGATTGCAGCATCAGTCAGCTCTGCATCCCCTTCACGCTAAATGAACATGAGCTGGATCAGCTCGACAACATCATTGAGCGTAAAAAACCGATTCAGAAAGGGCAAACGCTTTTCAAAGCGGGTGACGAACTGAAGTCGCTGTACGCCATCCGTTCCGGCACGATCAAAAGCTACACCATTACTGAGCAGGGTGATGAGCAGATTACCGGCTTCCATCTGGCGGGTGATTTAGTCGGCTTTGATGCCATCATGGGTGCCAGCCATCCCAGCTTTGCGCAGGCGCTGGAAACCGCGATGGTCTGTGAAATTCCTTTTGAAACCCTGGATGACCTGTCAGGCAAAATGCCTGCCCTGCGTCAGCAGATGATGCGTCTGATGAGCGGTGAAATCAAAGGCGACCAGGATATGATCCTGCTGCTCTCCAAGAAAAACGCAGAGGAGCGCTTGGCGGCCTTTATCTGGAACCTCTCCCGCCGCTTCGGCCAGCGCGGCTTCTCACAGCGTGAATTCCGCCTCACCATGACGCGTGGCGACATCGGTAATTATCTGGGCCTGACGGTTGAAACGATCAGCCGTCTGCTGGGTCGTTTCCAGAAGTCCGGCATGCTGGCGGTAAAAGGCAAATATATCACCATTGAGAACCACGCCCTGCTGGAAGAGTTAGCGGGTCAGAGCCATCAGGCCGCCTGATCCGCCGCCGGATCAATAAATCTTATTTTGTTGATCCGGCAGTAACTTTTTCACTTCTTCCCCTGTGCAACATAGGCTATCTTTATTCCAGTCGCTCTGGTTTAAGGAGAACGCCTCATGTCCCAGTACCAAAATATTCTGGTCGCCATTGATGCCCAGCAAGACGATCAGCCCGCGCTGCGACGTGCGGTCTATCTGAATCAACGTATTGGCGGGAGAATTAAAGCCTTTCTGCCTATCTATGACTTTTCCTATGAGATGACCACCCTGCTGTCGCCGGACGAACGCGCCTCCATGCGTCAGGGCGTCATCAGCCAGCGCACCGAATGGATTCGTGAACAGGCCCGCGCCTATCTGGATGCCGGTGTCGAAATCGACATCAAGGTTATCTGGCATAACCGCCCCTATGAAGCGATTATTCAGGAAGTGCTCGCCCATCAGCATGACCTTGTGCTGAAAATGGCCCACCAGCATGACCGCCTGGAGTCCGTGATTTTTACCCCCACCGACTGGCATCTGTTGCGTAAATGCCCCTGCCCGGTCTGGATGGTGAAAGATCAGCCCTGGCCGGAGGGCGGTAAAGCTATCGTCGCCGTCAATCTTGCCAGCGAAGAGCCGCATCATGATGGCCTGAATCAGAAGCTGATTCGTGAAACGGTGAAGCTGGCCGAAAAGGTCAACCAGACCGAGGTGCATCTGGTGGGTGCCTACCCGATTACGCCGATCAACATCGCGATTGAGCTGCCTGATTTCGACCCCAGCGTCTATAACGACGCCATCCGCGGTCAGCATCTGGTGGCCATGAAAGCGTTGCGGCAGAAGTTTTCCATTGGTGAAGAGTTCACCCACGTTGCCAAAGGGCTGCCTGAAGAGGTTATCCCGGATCTGGCTTCGCATCTGGGAGCCGGTGTGGTGGTGCTGGGCACCATCGGACGCACCGGACTTTCGGCAGCGTTCCTGGGTAATACGGCGGAACAGGTGATCGATCACCTGCGCTGCGATCTGCTGGCGATTAAGCCAGACGATTTCAAGTCGCCAATTGATCTGGATGATGAAGAGGATGAGGAGGATTAAACCTCCGCAAAAAAAGGGGCGGCTGATTAGCCGCCCCTTTTCTGTTACAGCGCTTTGATAATCGCTTCGACGCTGGCTTTGGCATCGCCAAACAGCATCTGACTGTTCTCTTTGAAGAACAGCGGATTCTGCACCCCGGCATAGCCGGTGTTCATGGAACGTTTGAAGACCACCACATTGTGTGCTTTCCACACCTCCAGCACCGGCATGCCGGCAATCGGGCTGCGGGGATCATCCTGCGCCGCCGGGTTCACCGTGTCATTCGCGCCGATAACCAGCACCGTATCGGTTTCACTGAAGTCATCGTTGATCTCATCCATCTCCAGCACCACGTCATACGGCACTTTGGCCTCTGCCAGCAGCACGTTCATGTGTCCTGGCAGGCGGCCCGCCACGGGATGAATACCGAAGCGCACCCGGATGCCGAGTGCACGCAGTCGGGCGGTCAGATCCGCCACCGGATACTGTGCCTGTGCCACCGCCATGCCGTAGCCTGGCGTGATAATCACCGACGCAGAGGACTTCAGCATCTCAGCCGTCTCTTCAGGGGAGATCTCGCGATGTTCTCCTGCTTCCTGACTCTCATCGCCGCTGCTGGCTTCGGTGCCAAAGCCGCCCGCAATCACGCTGATGAACGAACGGTTCATCGCTTTACACATGATGTAGGAGAGGATCGCACCGGATGAGCCCACCAGCGCACCGGTCACGATCAGCAGGTCATTGCTGAGCATAAAACCGGCCGCGGCCGCAGCCCAGCCTGAGTAAGAGTTAAGCATCGACACCACAACCGGCATATCTGCACCGCCAATGGAGGCAACCAGATGCCAGCCAAAGGCCAGCGCAATGACCGTCATCAGCAGCAGGGCAAACACCTGCGCCGCGGTGCTGCTGGTGTCAACAAACCAGAGCAGCAGCAGGAAGGAGACGACCAGCGCCAGCAGATTGAGCTTATGACGGTGGGGCAACGTCAGCGGTCGTGAGGAGATTTTGCCGCACAGCTTGCCAAACGCCACCAGTGAGCCGGTAAAGGTAACGGCACCGATAAATATCCCGATAAAGACTTCGCTGAGATGGATATTCTCCATCGCGGCCGGCAGGCCTGGCGCATGGTCGATATAGCTGTTAAGCCCGACCAGCACCGCGGCCAGACCCACAAAGCTGTGCAGAATCGCCACCAGCTCTGGCATTTCGGTCATTTCGACTTTTTTTGCCAGGCGAATGCCGATTGCACCGCCAATTACCATCGCCAGCAGGATCCAGGCCACATTGCCGCTGTCCGGGCCGAAGATGGTTGCGATGAGGGCAAGCGCCATCCCGCTGATGCCGAAAATGTTGCCCCGTTTAGCGGTCTCATGACGCGAAAGACCAGCAAGACTACAGATGAACAGAATGGCAGCCACAATATAGGCTGCAGTGACTAATCCGCCAGACATGAATTACCCCTTACGAAACATTTTCAGCATGCGCTGCGTGACGGTGAAGCCACCAAAGATATTGATGCTGGCAATCAGCACGGCAATAAAGGAGATGAAGGTGATCCAGCCACCGTGCCCCATCTGCAAAACCGCTCCGATGACGATGATGCCGGAGATGGCATTGGTCACGGACATCAGGGGGGTATGCAGTGCATGGCTGACGTTCCAGACCACGTAGTAGCCAACCACGCAGGAGAGCGCGAACACGGTAAAATGGGAGAGGAACTCCGCCGGTGCCACGCTGGCCAGCCAGCCAAACAGCACAATCGCCAGAGCCATCAGCAGCGCGGTGCGCCACGGCGAGGCCGGTTTTGCTTCCGGTTTCTCAGCGGGTTTCGCGGCGGCAGGTCTGGCCTGAGGGGCAGCAGAGACCTGAATCGGCGGCGCGGGCCAGGTGATTTCGCCGTCGCGCACCACCGTCACGCCCCGCACCACTACATCCTCAAAATCGACCTGGATTGCGCCATTTTTCTCTTTGCAGAGCAGCCTGAGCAGGTTGACCAGATTGGTGCCGTACAGCTGGGAGGACTGCGTCGCCAGCCGGCTGGGCAGATCGGTATAGCCGATAATTTTCACGCCATTCGGTGTCACGGTCACCTGGTCGGCAACGGTCAGCGCACAGTTGCCGCCGGTCTGCGCCGCCAGATCCACAATCACACTGCCCGGCTTCATGCTGGCGATCATCTCTTCGGTGATCAGTTTCGGAGCCGGTTTGCCTGGGATGAGCGCGGTGGTGACAATGATGTCCACCTCTCTGGCCTGGCTGGCGAACAGCGCCATCTCCGCTTTGATAAAGGCGTCGGACATGACTCTGGCATAGCCATCCCCACTGCCCGCCTCCTCTTCAAAATCGAGTTCGAGGAATTCGGCGCCCATACTCTGCACCTGCTCTTTGACTTCGGGACGGGTATCAAACGCCCGGACGATGGCGCCCAGGCTGCCCGCCGCGCCTATCGCAGCCAGTCCCGCCACGCCAGCCCCAATCACCATCACTTTTGCCGGTGGCACTTTACCTGCCGCGGTAATCTGACCGGTAAAGAAGCGGCCAAATTCATGTGCCGCCTCGACGATAGCGCGATAACCGGCGATGTTGGCCATCGAGCTCAGGGCATCCAGCGACTGCGCGCGCGAAATACGCGGCACCGAATCCATCGCCATCACCGTCACCTGACGGGCAGCCAGCTTTTCCAGCAGCGCCGGATTCTGGGCGGGCCAGATAAAACTGACCAGCGTGCTGCCTGCACGGGTCAGCGCAATTTCGTCCTCATCGGGTGCGTTTACCTTCATGACGATATCGGCCTGCCAGACCTGCTGACGGTCGCTGAGGGTGGCACCCGCAGCAAGGTAACTTTCGTCATCAAAACTGGCGCGTTTACCGGCGTCGTGCTCAAGCGTGACGCTGAAACCCAGTTTGATAAGTTGTTCCACGGTCTTTGGCGTGGCTGCCACGCGCGACTCGTTTGGCAACCTTTCCTTGGGTATTCCAATTAACATAGTGTTTCCTTTCATCGGTTAAAGGATGATGGCCCGAATCCGCACCACGACAGCGCAGCCGAAACGCGGTTTCAGCTGCTTATAGTCGAATTGCAGATATTTCAAAGTGTTTATAACCTACTTAAATTGTGACGCCTGATCCACTGCGGTAACCGCAGATGGAGACATTCACCTGATTATTCAGTATTCGCTTTGAAATCCTGCATTATTACGCTATTAAAACGCGTCATCAGCAGATAATCTGCTATGAAAATTGCGCTCCGGACGAATTAATCAACAATAAAAACCCTTAATTAACAATGCATTAACTGTTATAGCGCTAAGTGTTACCGTTTTTAGTGGTAACAGCGTCCAGAAATGACGCCTTAAACGCATTTCATGACAGTCAGATGAAAAACAGGGAGGTAAATAACGCGATATCGCGCAAAAAATCGCTGCGACAGTCTGTTTATAACATGCAATAATCAGCGGCTAATCTGTTATACATCAAGAGTCCAGCACGTTTTCGTACTCATTTTTGCGTAAGGCGAAGGATTATTTTTATGAAGCTGAAGAACACTATTCTGGCGTCCACTCTGTTGTCCCTGCTGGCAGCTAATGCATTCGCTGCGCAGGAGTTAACGCCAGAAAAAGCGGCCGCGTTGAAGCCATTCGAACGTATTAATATCACCGGCCGTTTCAACGCAATTGGCGACGCAGCCGATGCGGTCTCTAAGCGTGCAGATGAGATGGGCGCTGCTTCTTTCTACATTCAGGGCATCAACGACAGCAACGGCAACAGCGGCAACTGGCGCGTTACTGCCGACCTCTACAAGGCTGATGCCCCGGCCGCTTCCGAAACCACCCAATACCGTCGCTTTAACGGCGTCAACGAACTGCCAAAGGCTGAAGCTTATAAGCTCGAACCTTTCGACACCGTTTCCGTCAGCGGCTTCTTTGCCAGCCAGCCTGATGTCAACGATGCAATTTCAAAAGCGGCTAAAGAGAAAGGCGCCGCCTCATTCTTTATTGTTCGTCAGATTGACGCCAACAGCGGCGGCAACCAGTACATCACGGCCTACGTCTATAAAGCGGATGCTAAAGCGCGTGTGGTTCAGACGCCGAACGCGATTCCTGCCGACTCAGAAGCGGGTAAAGCTGCACTGGCTGCGGGTGGCGCAGCGGCCGCTCAGGTTGAAATCCCTGGCGTCGCCTCCTCTGAGACACCGAGCAATAAAGTGGGCCGCTTCTTCGAAACCCAGAGCTCAACCGGCAAGCGTTACACGGTGAATCTGCCAAACGGCAAATCCGTGCAGGAAGTGAACGCGATTACGGCCGCGCAGATGCAGCCATTCGACACCGTGACGTTTACCGGTCACTTCGGTTCCCCTACCGAAGTTTCTGAAGAAGTGGCGAAGCGTGCGTCTGATAAAGGTGCGAAGTTCTATCACGTGACCCGTCAGTGGCAGAACCAGAGTGGCGGTAACCTGACCGTCACCGCTGACCTGTTTAAGTAATCTCTTCAGGGCGGCGCCCGCCGCCCTGCTGTTTGCATAATTCCTGCGCGGATTTGCATAGTCACGCATTGCCATCCCCCGCCACACTCCGTAAAATCTGCCGCCTGTTTTGCCGGAGTTTGTCCCTGTTTTCTGCCGCGAGTCTGCGATAACCCAGCGATGAAATCCGATTTATCCAGCCATATATGCTAGCGGGAAGGTTGTTTTGGAGAAAAAATTAGGTCTCGGTGCGCTGACGGCGCTGGTACTCAGTTCCATGCTGGGTGCCGGCGTGTTCAGTCTGCCGCAAAATATGGCTGCGGTGGCGGGTCCGGCGGCGCTGCTGCTGGGCTGGCTGATTACCGGCGTCGGCATCATCTTTCTGTCGCTGGCGATGCTGCTGCTGACCCGCCTGAAACCTGAACTTGACGGCGGCATCTTCACCTACGCCCGCGCCGGGTTCGGTGAACTGACAGGCTTCTGCTCCGCATGGGGCTACTGGCTCTGTGCTGTCATCGCCAACGTCTCCTATCTGGTGATCGTCTTCTCCGCCCTGAGCTTTTTCACAGATACCCCGGATCGGGTGATCTTTGGGGATGGCAACACCTGGCAGGCGATGCTGGGGGCCTCGGTGCTGCTGTGGCTGGTTCACTGGCTGGTACTGCGCGGGGTACAGACTGCGGCCAGTATCAATCTGATGGCGACGCTGGGCAAACTGGTGCCGCTGCTGCTGTTTATCGTGCTGGCGGTGATGGCGTTTAACTACGATCGCTTCCGGGTCGACTTTTCCGGCGTCACGCTGGGGCAACCCCTGTGGGAACAGGTCAAACAGACGATGCTGATCACTCTGTGGGTCTTTATCGGGGTTGAGGGTGCCGTGGTGGTTTCTGCCCGCGCACGTCAGAAAAAAGATGTGGGACGCGCTACCCTGCTGGCGGTGCTGGCCGCCCTGCTGGTTTATCTGCTGGTGACGCTGCTGTCGCTGGGCGTGGTGCCCCGTGCAGAACTGGCCGGGATGCGCAACCCCTCCATGGCAGGACTGATGACGCGACTGATGGGACACTGGGGCGATGCGGTGATTGCCATCGGCCTGATCATCTCCGTCTGCGGCGCCTATCTGAGCTGGACGATTATGGCTGCCGAAGTGCCGCTGATTGCCGCGCAGCAGGGTGCCTTTCCACGCAGCATTGCCCGGCAAAACCGCCACAACGCGCCCGCCGCCTCATTGTGGCTGACCAATGGCAGTATTCAGGTCTGCCTGATTCTGATCGCCGTGACCGGCGCGGATTACAACAATCTGCTGACCATTGCCTCGGAGATGATTCTGGTGCCCTATCTGCTGGTGGGGTTGTATCTGATCAAAGTCGTGCGCGGACAGCACAAGCCGCTGGCAATGGCGATCGGTCTCGGTGCCAGCCTCTATGGCATCTGGCTGCTTTATGCCTCAGGCCCCCTGCATCTGATGATGTCGGTGGTGCTCTATACCCCGGGCCTGCTGCTGTTTCTCTTTGCCCGCCGGGGAGGCCGCGCGACCTCTGCACTGACCGCACCGGAGCGGATTGTGATGGGATTACTGATCGCGGCGACGCTGCCCGCCGTGTGGCAGCTGACGAGGTAACGCGGAAGGTGCGCTTAGTGTGACTGCACCGGAATCGACACACACAGCAGGTCATCCTGCTGTGTGAGATTCAGCGGCTTGGCATATTCATGATGAATGGCATCCAGCTGCTCCGCCGACAGCGGATAAGGGAGCTGGATATCAAAGCGGCTGATCTGCTGCTGTTCCGCGAGGGTGACCAGGCGCGCGATGTTAATTTCGTCACTCACCTGGGTAGAAATGATTTGTAATGCTAATTCTTTTAACGGGTCGTCACTGCCCTGTAAGCGGTGTGCTGATTTCCGTGTCACCATGCCGAATATCGGCATCACGCCATAAATCGCATCGACAAAGCTCCAGCGTTTTTTGCAGGAAGCGGAAAGAAAGTCACTGTAATTGAAGCAGATGCGGTCAGGGTATATGGCTGATGCCAGCTCTTTATCAGACACACTAATGCTCCTCATAATAATCAACGATATCCCAAACCTGGCGCAAAAAGGCCGCGCTAATGATTGCACATTTTGCCGGTTATATACCAGCAAGCTAAGGATATTTCGTGCGGTAGCGTAGAGCTCAGGACCAGGAAAAGATATGCTTTCGTCCATCCCTGTCTCTGCTTTGTAAACTATGAACAAAATTGTTTATGTAGAAGATGAACCCGAAGTGGGTTCACTGATTGCGGCCTACCTGGGTCGTCATGACATTGAAGTGATTGTTGAGACGCGCGGCGACCGCGCTGAAGCGGTGATTGCCGAGCAGCAACCCGATCTGGTGATGCTGGATATCATGCTGCCCGGCAAGGATGGCATGACGATCTGCCGTGATTTACGGGCCAACTGGCAGGGGCCCATTGTGCTGCTCACCTCACTCGACAGCGACATGAATCATATTCTGGCGCTGGAGATGGGCGCGCAGGATTACATCCTGAAGACCACGCCACCCGCGGTCCTGCTCGCCCGTCTGCGCCTGCATCTGCGTCAGTCTCAGCAGACGCAGCCGGAAGATGCGCCCGCCATTCCTGCCGCGAACCGTATGCTGCGTTTCGGCTCGCTGACCATCGATGCCCTGAATAGACAGGTGACGCTGTTTGACGAACAGATCGCCCTCTCTACGGCCGATTTTGACCTGCTCTGGGTCCTCGCCAGCCATGCCGGTCAGACGCTTAACCGCGATGCGCTGCTGAAAACCCTGCGCGGCGTCAGCTATGACGGTCTGGATCGCAGCATCGACGTAGCCATTTCCCGCCTGCGCAAAAAGCTGCACGACAGCGCCACCGAGCCGTTTCGTATCAAGACCATCCGCAACAAAGGCTACCTGTTTGCGCCTCAGGCCTGGGATACCCGCGTCCTATGAGAAAGCTTTTTATTCAGTTCTATCTGCTGCTGTTTGTCTGCTTTCTGGTGATGGCGCTGCTGGTGGGACTGGTCTATAAGTTCACCGCCGAGCGCGCAGGCCGACAGTCGATGAATGACCTGATGGCCAGCTCGCTCTATCTGATCCGCAGCGAACTGCGGGAGATCCCGCCGCGCGACTGGAACAAAACCATTAAGAGCCTCGATCTTGGCCTCTCGTTTGACCTGCATATCGAGCCGATGAACAAATTCCAGCTCGATGAGACCAATATGCGCCGCCTGCACGCCGGTGAGATTGTGGCGCTCGACGACCAGTACACCTTTTTGCAGCATATCCCGCGCAGCCACTACGTGCTGTCGGTCGGGCCTATCCCCTATCTGTTCTATCTGCATCAGATGCGACTGCTCGATATTGCCCTGCTGGTCTTTATCGGCATGTCACTGGCGCTGCCGGTGTTTATCTGGCTGCGCCCCCACTGGCAGGAGATGCAGCGGCTGGAAAAAGCGGCTCAGCGCTTTGGTCGCGGTGAGCTGGATGTGCGCACCCATTTTGACAGCACTTCCAGCCTGTTCCGGCTGGGTATCGCCTTTAACCAGATGGCGGAAAACATCAACACCCTGGTCGCCAGTAAGAAGCAGCTGATCGACGGCATCGCCCATGAGCTGCGGACGCCGCTGGTGCGTCTGCGCTACCGGCTGGAGATGAGCGATAACCTCACGGACGCCGAACGGGTGGCGCTGAACCGCGACATCGGCCAGCTTGAAAGCCTGATTGAGGAGCTGCTGACCTATGCGCGGCTGGATCGGCCACGCGTGGACCTCAATCTGAAGTCGCAGGATCTCGCCAGCTGGCTGCGCGAGCGCCTCGATGACTTCCGCACCATCAATCCCGATGTCCGGATCGATCTCGATCTGCCGCAGCGTGAAAATATCGGGATTTCTGACAGCCGCCTGATGGAGCGGGTGCTGGATAATCTGGTCAATAATGCGCTGCGTTATGCGCAGCAGCGACTGCGGGTGAGCTTATGGTTCGACGGCGCAACCGGCTGCCTGCAAGTGGAGGATGATGGTCCGGGCATTCCGCCAGAAGAGCGGGAACGGGTCTTCGAACCTTTTGTCCGGCTCGATCCGAGCCGCGATCGCGCGACGGGTGGCTGCGGACTGGGGCTGGCGATTGTCCACTCTATTGCGCAGGCGCTGAGCGGCCAGGTCACCATTGAGGCCAGCCCGCTGGGCGGAGCCAGCGTTCGCTTTTGCTGGCCGGTTGATCTACCCTTGCGGGAAATTCCGCTGCGTTAAACACTACAAGGAGTCTCACGTGACCTCAGCGTATCAACACCTTAGCGCGACCTTCCAGCGCCTCTCCCGTTTCAGCCATGTCACGGCCATCGCCGGCTGTGATATGCAGACCACGATGCCGCCAGGCGGCAGTCAGGCGCGGGGTGAAGCGCTGGCCGAGATGAGCGTTCTGCAGCATCAGATCCTGACGGCTCCCCAGGTCGGAGAGTGGCTGAAGGCCGCAGAGCAGGCGTCGCTGAACGATGTTGAGCGGGCCAATCTTCATGAAATGCAGCGTGCTTACCAGCAGGCCAGCCTGCTGCCTGACGACTTTGTGGAAGCCAAGTCGATTGCCGGTTCGGTGTGTGAACATGCGTGGCGCACTCAGCGCCCGGCTAACGACTGGCAGGGCTTTGCCACCAACCTGAAAGAGGTGGTGCGTCTGAGCCGCGAAGAGGCGCAGCGACGCGCCGATGCCAGCGGCTGCTCGCGTTACGATGCCCTGCTCGATCTCTATGAACCGGGCATGACCCGCGCCAGGCTGGATGCGACGTTTGTCGAACTGAAAAGCTGGCTGCCCGATCTGTTACAGCAGGTTGTGGAGAAGCAGGCGCAGCAGCCGATCGTCACGCCGCAGGGGCCATTCGCCGTGCCTGCGCAGCGCCAGCTCGGGCTGAGCATCATGGAAACGCTGGGCTTCGACTTCAATCATGGTCGCCTGGATATCAGCGCGCATCCTTTCTGCGGCGGCGTGCCGGAAGATGTACGCATCACCACCCGTTACAATGAGGCTGAGTTTCTCAGCGCCATGATGGGTGTGATCCATGAAACCGGCCACGCCCGCTATGAGCAGAATCTGCCGCAGCAGTGGCGAGGACAGCCGGTGGCGCTGGCGCGTTCCACCGCCATCCACGAGTCACAAAGCCTGTTCATGGAGATGCAGCTCGGTCGCAGCCGCGAATTTTTGCAGCGCATTCTGCCGAGCATCATCGCCACCTTTGGCGACCAGCCTGCCCTGCAGGCGGATAATTTCATCCGTCTGACCCAGCAGGTGAAGCCGGGCCTGATCCGGGTGGACGCCGATGAGCTGAGCTACCCGGCTCATGTCATTCTGCGCTACGAAATCGAACAGGCGCTGATTGAAGGGGAGATTGAGGTTGAGGATATTCCGGCGCTGTGGGATGAGAAGATGATGCAGTCGCTGGGTCTGGATACCCGTGGCAACTACCGCGATGGCTGTATGCAGGATATTCACTGGACCGATGGCGCGTTTGGCTACTTCCCCACTTACACGCTGGGCGCGATGTACGCCGCGCAGCTGTTCCGCTCGGTCCAGACCGCCATTCCTCAGCTCAGCGAACTGATTCAGCACGGCGAACTGCAACCGGTATTCGACTGGCTGCAACAGAACATCTGGCAGCACGGCAGCCGCTTCTCCACCGACCAGCTGCTGATCAATGCGACAGGCGAAGCGCTGAACCCGGCTTATTTCCGCCAGCATCTTGAACAGCGTTATCTGAAGAACTGACCCTCCGGGCGGCCATCACGCCGCCCTTTCCCTCCTTTGTACAATCGGTTACACGCCGATACCAAACACCCACGGACAGGCTTTGTTGATTTCCCTATAGTCTCTTCACCGGCCCCGCAGTGGGCTACACATGAAAAAAGAGTCCGAGGGATTTGCAATGAAAAAATTATTTGCACTGGTTGTCGCCGCTGCTATGGGTATGTCTTCTGTTGCTTTCGCTGCTGAAACCACAGCTGCGCCAGCCGCTGCGCCAGCCGCAACAGCGACCACCACAACCACCGCAGCTGCACCGGCTAAAACCGTTCACAAAACTGCACACAAGAAACACCATAAAGCAGCACAGAAAGCGCAGGCTGCTAAAAAGACTCACCACAAAAAAGCGGTGAAAAAAGATGCTGCTCAGAAAGCGCAGGCAGCAAAAAAAGTTCACCACAAGAAAGCGGTAAAACCTGCTGCCCAGAAAGCGCAGGCAGCTAAAAAAGTTCACCACAAAAAAGCCACTCAGCCCGCTGCACAGAAAGCCCAGGCTGCGAAAAAAGTTCATCACAAAAAAGCGGTAAAACCTGCTCAGAAAGCGCAGGCTGCTAAGAAAGTTCACCATAAGAAAGTTGTTAAATCAGCGGCTAAATAAGATCGCCCTCAGGCGCACAGCCACGCGATAATGCTTAAAAACACCCGGTTCTGCCGGGTGTTTCTTTACTGGAGTGGATGAAATGGTGCGTCGCTATCGCTTCGAAATTATTCTGCTTGTGATGATCCTGTGTGGCATTGTTGCTGCCAGCTTCTTTATTTAACTGCTGTAGCGTACTGATTAACCGATAAAACTCCCTTTTTTAACGCTCACCGACTATAGTTACCGTTCTTACGTGATAACAATAACGTCTATTTTCTCGCCATTGAGATTTCTATGCGCCTGGCTACCTTGTTAATGGTTGGACTTTTCAGCTTTGCCACGACGGTTCATGCCGATGATGACGATGATTCGCCGACACCGGCTGAAATTAAGATGCTGTTCTTCGGCAAGGATCATCGCCAGGCAATCACGGATATCACCGCTGCTCCCTGGGATGCGATTGGTCAGCTCGAAACAGAAAGCGGTAACCTCTGTACAGCCACGCTCATCTCTCCCCATCTGGCGCTGACGGCCGGACACTGTCTGCTCGCCCCGCCGGGTAACTTTGATAAGCCGGTTGCGCTGCGTTTTATGGCCAGCGACAAAGGCTGGCGCTATGAACTGCATGACATTGATGCGCGGGTTGAGCCCTCGCTGGCCTCTAAGTTAAAGGCGGATGGTGAAGGCTGGATCGTGCCGAGCAGTGCGGCCCCGTATGACTATGGCATTGTAATATTACGCAATCCACCGTCGGCCATTACCCCTATCCCGCTGTTTGAGGGCTCACGCAGCGACCTGACGGCCGCCCTGAAGCTGACCGGTCGTAAAGTGACGCAGGCGGGCTATCCGGCCGATCATCTGGATACCCTCTATTCCCACAGCAACTGTCTGATTACCGGCTGGGCGCAGCGCGCCGTGCTGTCACATCAGTGCGACACCCTGCCTGGCGACAGCGGTTCACCGCTGCTGCTCAACAGCGACAAAGGCTGGCAGCTGATTGCGGTGCAGAGCTCCGCGCCCGCGGCAAAGGATCGCTATCTGGCGGACAACCGCGCGATTGCGGTCACCTCATTTAAAGATAAGCTGGAATCCCTCGCGCAGTAATTGCGTGCAGCCTGAGCGGCTGTCGGGTGCGCACGCTCCGTGCGCACCCGGCTTTCAGCCCGCTATCTGCTCCATCGTCTGCAGAATACGCTTATCCGAGATCGGATAAGGCGTACCCAGCTGCTGAGCAAAGTAGCTGATGCGCAGCTCTTCAATCATCCAGCGAATGCTGAGCACCTCTTCATCATCCTGACGCTGCGGCGGCAGCTTGTTGCGCCACGCCTGGTACGCCTGTTCCACCGCCTGAACTTTCAGCATCCGCGCCCGATCGCTGTGCGGATCGGCAGGCAGTTTCTCCAGTCGCCGCTCGATACCCTGCAGATAACGCAGCGTGTCGGCCAGTCGCTGCCAGCCGTTGCCGGTGACAAAGCCCCGATAGACCAGTCCGTTTAACTGCGCTTTGATATCGGACAGCGCCAGCGCCATGGTCATATCCACCCGGCCTTTCAGCCGTTTATTGATGTTAAAGACCGCCGTCAGAATCTGCTCTACCTGCTTAGCTATCGTCACTACGGTCTCATTAAGCTCCCCGCGGACTTTGTCACGCAGCTGCTCGAACGAGGCCTGATCCCAGGCAGGGCCGCCCGCTTCCCCCATCAGTTTATCGATGCCGCAGGCGATGCAGTCGTCGATCAGCTCCAGCACTTTGCCATAGGGGTTAAAGTAGAGTCCGAGTTTGGCCTTGTTCGGTAACTTCTCGTGCAGATACTTCACCGGCGACGGCACATTCAGCAGCAGCAGACGACGCTGACCGCGCCACATCATTTTTTGCTGCTCCTGCTCGCTGTCAAACAGGCGGATCGCGACGCTCTCTTTTTCATCCACCAGCGCAGGCCAGGCTTTCACCTGGTAACTGCCGCGCTTCTGTTCATAGCTGCGAGGCAGTTCGCCAAAGCTCCAGAGATGCAGCCCGCTCTGTTCCAGCCCGTCATCGGCCACTTTCGACAGCGTCTCCTGCACCTTGTCTTTCAGCCGGGCCTTGAGCGTGGTGAGGTCCTTGCCTTCCAGCAATTTACGATTGTGCTCGTCGACTACCCGGAAGGTCATTTTCAGATGATCGGGAACCTGATCCCACTGCCAGTTCTCCCGCTCCAGCGTAACGCCGGTCATGCGGCGAAACTCGCGCGCCAGCGCATCTGCCAGCGGCATCTCCATCGCCGTTACCCTTCCCAGAAACGCCTCGGCGTAGTTGGGAGCAGGCACCAGATGGCGGCGCAGGGGTTTCGGCAGCGACTTAATCAGCGCAATAATCAGCTCACGGCGCACGCCGGGGATCTGCCATTCAAAGCCGCTATCCTCAACCTGATTCAGCAACGGCAGCGGTATATGGACCGTCACGCCATCGGCATCTGCGCCTGGCTCGAACTGGTAACTCAGCTTCAGTTTCAGGTTGCCCTGATGCCAGAAGTTGGGATAGTCGAGCTGACTGACCTTGTCCGCGCCCTCTTTGATGAGCATCTGCCTGTCGAAGTTGAGCAGATCGGCGTTATCGCGGCTGGCCCGTTTCCACCAGCTGTCAAAATGCCTGGCCGAGACCACCTCTTTGCCGATGCGCTGGTCATAAAAAGCAAACAGCGTTTCGTCATCGACCAGAATGTCGCGGCGACGGGATTTATGCTCCAGATCTTCTACTTCGCTGCGCAGTTTCTGGTTGGCGCGGAAGAAAGCGTGACGCGTCTGCCAGTCGCCCTCGACGAGGGCGTGACGGATAAAGAGTTCGCGGCTCAGGGTGGGATCGATGCTGCCGTAGTTGACCTTGCGCGCGGCAACAATCGGCAGGCCGTAGAGCGTGACCTTCTCGGTTGCCATCACCGCCCCCTGCGATTTCTCCCAGTGCGGTTCGCTGTAGCTGCGCTTCGTCAGATGCTGCGCCAGCGGTTCAATCCACTCCGGCTCAATGCGTCCCGCCGTCCGCCCCCAGAGGCGGCTGGTTTCGACCAGCTCTGCCACCATGGTCCACTTCGGCGGCTTCTTAAACAGTCCGGAGCCGGGGAAGATGGCGAAGCGGGTATTGCGCGCGCCGGTATACTCCTGCTTGTCGGCATCTTTCTGCCCGATGTGCGACAGCAGACCGCTCAACAGCGCACAGTGAACCTGCTGTAACGGAGCCGGTTCGCTGTTGACCGGAATACCCAGTTCGCGCACCACCTGCCGCAGCTGAGTATAGATATCCTGCCACTCCCGCACGCGCAGATAGTTGAGAAAGTCGCTTTTGCACTGGCGTCGGAACAGGTTGCCGGACAGGGCTTTCTGCTGCTCCGCCAGATAGTTCCACAGATTGACATAGGCCAGGAAGTCGGAATCTTTGTCAGCAAAGCGCCGGTGTTTTTCATCAGAGGCCTGCTTCTTCTCTGCCGGACGCTCGCGGGGGTCCTGAATCGACAGGCCCGCAGTGATGATCATCACTTCGCGCACACAGCCCAGCCGCTGCGCCTCCAGCACCATTCGCGCCAGGCGCGGATCGACCGGCAACTGCGCCAGCTGTCGCCCGGAGCCGGTGAGGGTGTAGTGACCCGTCTCTTCATTCAGCGTCAGCGCGCCCAGCTCTTCCAGCAGGCGGATACCATCCTGAATATTGCGCTTATCGGGCGCTTCCACAAAGGGGAACGCCGCGATATCGCCTAGCCCCAGCGAGGTCATCTGCAGGATCACCGACGCCAGGTTGGTGCGCAGAATTTCGGGGTCAGTAAAGGCCGGACGACTCAGGAAATCCTCTTCCGAGTAGAGGCGGATACAGATACCGTCGGAAACACGTCCGCATCGTCCTTTACGCTGATTGGCCGAGGCCTGAGAAATCGGCTCAATCGGCAGACGCTGCACTTTGGTGCGGAAGCTGTAGCGGCTGATACGCGCAGTGCCGGGGTCAATCACATATTTGATGCCGGGCACCGTCAGCGAGGTTTCCGCCACGTTGGTGGCCAGCACGATGCGGCGGCCACTGTGTGACTGAAACACCCGGTTCTGTTCGGCGTTCGACAGTCGTGCATACAGCGGCAGCACTTCAGTGTGCGGCAGGTCGCGTTTATTCAGCGCGTCGGCGGTATCGCGGATTTCGCGCTCGCCGCTCATGAAGATCAGAATATCGCCCCGGCTCTCCTGTCCGAGTTCATCGACGGCATCAAAGATCGCCTGCAGCTGGTCACGGTCGCCATCCTCCGCCTCTTCAACCACCGGCCGGTAGCGCACTTCCACCGGGAAGGTGCGGCCGGAGACTTCGATAACCGGCGCATTGTTGAAATGCCGCGAGAAACGCTGCGGGTCGATGGTCGCAGAGGTGATGATCACCTTGAGATCGGGACGCCGCGGCAGCAGCTCACGCAGATAACCGAGCAGGAAGTCGATATTCAGGCTGCGCTCGTGCGCTTCGTCGATGATGATGGTGTCATATTGCATCAGCAGACGATCCTGCTGGATCTCCGCCAGCAGGATCCCATCGGTCATCAGCTTGACTTGGGTCAGCTCGCTCACCTGGTCATTAAACCGCACTTTATAGCCGACACAGCCGCCGGGCGAGGTATTCAGCTCATCGGCGATGCGATTGGCCACGGTGCGTGCCGCCAGGCGACGGGGCTGGGTGTGACCAATCAATCCGGTCACGCCGCGCCCCAGCGCCAGACAGATTTTCGGCAGCTGAGTGGTTTTACCGGAGCCGGTTTCCCCGGCCACAATCACGACCTGGTGATCGCGAATCGCCTCAGCGATATCCTGCTGTTTCTGGCTGACAGGCAAATTGTCCGGGAAGGTGATGGCTGGCGTCGCCGCGCGCCGCTGGGCGACACGCTGTTCAGCGGCGAAAACGTCCTGCTCCAGCTCGCGGGCTATGCCCTGTTGTGCCTCGGGGCTTTTGACTTTTCTGGCCCCCTGCAGACGGCGCTGCAGCCGCTGGCGATCGCGAAGCATTAAGCCGTCGAGCCTGGCCCGGAGCGCGGTCAGTGGAGACGTATCGGGAGATGACATAATAGTGACGTACCTTACTCAGACAGTGTCGCTGCAGAAACAGCGCCCTGGACGCCGGGATAACCAGCTGATTCAGTGAAAATAATTGCGCGCATAATAGCACATTCTGAACTGTTCCGGGGACGTGCCCCGGTTACGCTTATTCAATAAATTCGAACATAGCTCTCGAAATATTGCGCTTTCACCGCGCCATTGATAACCGTAGAGTGTAAACCATTGAGCGGAAACCCTTCCGCGTTACAGACAGGAAATCACCATGAGCAAAGTTTTAGTTCTGAAATCAAGCATCCTCGCAGGCTACTCACAATCAGGCCAGCTTGCTGACTTCTACGTTGAACAGGCAAAAGCCCAGGGTAAAGACGTGACCGTTCGTGATCTGGCGGCGAACCCGATTCCGGTTCTGGATGGTGAACTGGTCGGTGCTATGCGTCCTTCTGACACGCCGCTGTCTCCGCGTCAGCAGGAAGCGCTGGATCTCTCCAACGCGCTGATTGAAGAACTGCAGGCACATGACGAAGTGGTTATTGCGGCACCGATGTACAATTTCAACATCCCGACCCAGCTGAAAAACTATTTCGACCTGATTGCCCGTGCAGGCGTGACGTTCCGCTACACCGAAGCAGGCCCGGAAGGTCTGGTTAAAGGGAAAAAAGCGGTTGTGATCACCAGCCGTGGCGGGATTCACAAAGACACCCCGACCGATCTGCTGACGCCATACGTTAAGCTGTTCCTGGGCTTCATCGGCATCACTGACGTTAAGTTCGTGTTTGCTGAAGGTATCGCCTACGGTCCAGAAGTGGCCAGCAAAGCGACCGCTGAAGCGAAAGACGCGATCAAACAGATCGTCACCGCTTAAAAGGCGCTCATCTCAGGATGAGACGCACAATCAACCGGGCCACGCGCCCGGTTTTTTTTACGGCTTAGGGCGTGCTAGGAGCCTCTTTTCTCAGCCACTGACCGTTAATGCCCCGCACATATTCCCCCACCGCCGCCCGGCTCACCAGTTTCTGCCCGGCAATGCTGGCGATATCTGCCGTGGAGAGATTGTTCTGTTCTGCCAGCCGCTGATATTGCTGATGCCGTCCGGCGTTGATGCGCTGCACCAGTGCCTGGGTTTCGCTGTCTCCGGCGCGCGCCGCAAGGTAGCCGGAGAGCGTTTCGCCCACCAGCCCCGACTGCCGGGCCTGATCCAGCGTCAGCGCCCAGGCGGGCTGCATCATCATCAGCGCGAGTAGCAGCGCCGCGCTTTTGCGTCTCATACGTGCTCTCCTCAGAACAGACCGCTCTGGTTTTTCAGTAACGCTTCCACGTCTTTATCCACCTTGATGTGGATCTCATGCTCAATTTTTACGTTCATATTGATGGTGATGGGATCTTTGGGTGCCGTAACCTCAATGCGCGGCACGCAGCCGATGCTCAGCAGTCCGGCTGCCAGAACCAGTAGTGCCCTCAGGCTCATGGTGAAGTGTCCTTGTTCGATGGCAAAGTCGCGTGTTGTTCCAGCCAGGATTGCAAATTATCGCCAAAGCGCAGGCTGCGCCAGAGCTGAAACAGATTTTCCTGATGATGGTAGTTAAGATTCACCGTCTGACGACGGTTGCTGAACCGGCTGACGCCCTGCACCTCTGCTGTCATGCTCAGGTCGCCGAGGTTATCCAGATTAATCGTCGCCCAGCTGCGGGAGATCTCCATATAGCGTAGCCAGTCCAGCGCCGCGCCGGTGGCGACGTTATTACGGGTAATCGCATCCGCCATATCGTTGTCCAGCCGGAAAGTCAGAGGGCCGCTGTTGGCTATCCACCCTTTCTCGACCAGCCAGCGGGGATTATTGAGCCACAGCGGCAGTTCACCGTTAACCCGTCCCGACATGGCGAACTGCTTAGGCTTCAGTGCGGTCACCAGCTCGCTGAGGCTGATTTGACGCAGCGTTACCCGCGCAGGCTCATGCTGTGGCATCTGCAATGCGGGCAGCGTAATCTGCCCGCCGAGGAGTTCCAGACTGACATCCTGCAACCTCAGCGGCGCGGCTTCGCTCCACGGCCAGCTGCCCTGCAGATCGGCACGGATATTCTGCATCGCAAACTGGTTTTTTACCTCGGCAATGCGCAGAGAAACCGGGCCATGCTGACCAAACTGCCACTGCCCGGCCCTGAAGCGAAAGGGCAGTGAGAAGTCGATACCATTGATCTGGCTGTCCGGCGTCCAGACGCTGCCCTGCTTCACCGACCAGTGTCCACCGGCCTGAAAACCCTGATCGGGGGCAGCGGAAAAGGCGAACTGCGCCTGCAGCTGACCATCCTGAATCTGCATTTTCATGTCCGGGCTGATTAACGGCTGAAACACCCGGAGCGACTGTGACGGCCACCAGGCCTGACCGCGCAGCCGTTCGCCATCCCAGCGACCATTGACCCGCAGCGGGCCAATCCTGCCGGCATTCAGACTGCCCCGCCAGATAAAGTCGCCGGGGTCGCGGCCTTTCGCTTCGAAATCGAGCGTGGAATCAGCCAGCCTGCCGCCATAGCTGAACCGGGTTTCACCCGCCTGCAGCCGGAAATGGCCATTAAACGCCGGGTGGGCCGCATCGCGCTGCCAGTTAACCGGTTCAGTGAGCGTCAGACGCGGACTGGCGACGTTGACACTGCCGTAGGCCAGCTGATTAAACCCGGTGGAGAGCGTATCCAGATGGATCAGCGTATCGTGCCAGCCGCCCGTGCCTTTGACATCCCAGCGTGCCTGAAGCGGCAGCATCTCGCCTCCGCCCCAGTAGCGCCAGTTCCATTCGCCCTTATCAGGCCAGAAGTCGCTGGCACGCCCATCGAGATGCAGCCGGAAACGGCCAAAACTGGCATCGTGCGCGTTAAGAATCGCCTGCAGACGGCCATCAATTCCCTGCGATGAGAGGCGCACGCCCGCCAGCGGCCAGCGCGCCTCGTCCACCTCCAGCGTGGAGAGCAGGCGGCCCCGCAGGCGCAGCAGCGATTTAGGCTGGAGTTGCAGCTGAGGATCGAGGAGTGACCCGCTGAGCACGCCCGGAATGGAGCCGTAGAGTTGCAGTTCCGCCAGCTTACTTTCGCCGGTCAGCTGAAACGGCAGATGGCTCTCTGTCAGGCTGAGGTGGCCGGGGCCGAGCCCCAGTACAACGTTGCCCTTGCCGCCGCGCCCGCGGGTCAGCAGATTGAGGCGTCCGCTGATCTGGCTCTGTTCAAGCCCCGACTGCCAGTTCTCCAGCGTCAGGTTCACAAAGCCGGAGAGCGGCTGGGCGGCGAACGGCCAGTAATATTCCCCCTTCTCGATCTGAATCTGGTCGCGATTGATCTGCCAGGGGAGACGCAGAAGCGGGCGATCCTGTTCCGCCGTCGTTGCGACGACTACGCCCTGCTGCTGCTGCCAGTTGAGGCTGAGCTGAAGCGGATGCGGCAGCGCAGCCAGCGCCAGTTGTCCGGCCACCTCGCCATTTACCGGCAGGTCACTGGCAAAGGTGGGAAGTTCAAGGTGCCCCTTGAGGGTGATGGGTTCAGAGAGTGCCGGATGGGTCAGCGTCAGATGATCGACTGCCAGCTGCTGACCGGTCAGCGTTGCCGCCAGCTGCAGATTGTCACCCCGATAAGTCAGACGCTGGCGATCTTTTTCCAGCGTGAGATCCAGTGCACCCGCGTAGGTCTGCCACGGGGCCACCGTCAGCTTATCCAGATGGACATCGGCACCCGGCAGCATTGCCTGCCATTCGGCCAGCGTTCTGGGCGAACCGGGATTGTCGTCGTTCGCCGGCAGTTTTTGCAGACAGGCGCTGTCCAGCGTCAGCGCGGACGCGTTAAGTTTCCAGCGCGACTGATGCCAGCCCAGCGAGACGGCTTCAACCGTTGCCAGCGTACAGTCGCCCGCCAGATAACGAATTTCTGGCAACCACAGGCCTCCCTCCCGCCAGCGCGGTGCGCCAGTCAGCTCAATGCGGGTCTCCTGCGGCAGCCAGATCCCGACCAGCCGGGGCAGCCACTGTGTCACTGTTAACATCAGGCCGAGCAGCAGCAGAATCAGCGCCAGAACAGCCGCCAGCCGCCGCCGGACTCTCCGTGGCATAAAAGCCATAATCCTTTTCCTCACCCTATCCTGACCATGATGATGGCATGTAAATTGCGCGAGGTGAAGGTCTGCCCCGGACGCATTTCAGCGGTTTCAGCAAAGTCCGTCAGAAAACGTTATCCTTGGTCTATCACCTCTGCAGGAGCACAACGATGAAGATCGCGGTTTACAGCACCAAGCATTACGATCAGAAATACCTTGAGCAGGTCAATCAGCAGTTCGGCTTTGAACTGGTGTTCTTCGACTTTTTACTCACTGAAAGCACAGCAAAAACGGCAGTGGATTGCGATGCGGTCTGCATCTTTGTCAATGATGATGGCAGCCGACCGGTGCTGGAAGAGCTGGCCGCGCTGGGTGTGAAGTATATCGCGCTGCGCTGTGCCGGTTTTAATAATGTCGATCTGGACGCTGCAAAAGAGCTGGGCCTGGAGGTGGTGCGTGTGCCCGCCTATTCGCCGGAAGCGGTCGCGGAGCATGCTATCGGCCTGATGATGACGCTGAACCGCCGTATTCATCGCGCCTATCAGCGCACCCGTGACGCGAACTTTTCACTCGACGGCCTGACCGGCTTTAATATGCATAACAAAACGGCGGGCGTAATAGGCACCGGTAAAATCGGCATTGCGACCATGCGCATCCTGAAGGGCTTTGGCATGCGGCTGCTGGCGTTTGACCCCTGGCCGAGCGAGCAGGCGCTGGAACTTGGCGCGGAGTATGTCGATCTGAAGACGCTGTTTGCGGAGTCGCACGTCATTACGCTGCACTGCCCGCTGACGCCGGAAAATCACCATTTGCTCAACGCCGAGGCGTTCAGCCAGATGCGTGACGGCGTCATGATTATCAATACCAGCCGCGGTGGTCTGATCGATTCACAGGCGGCGATTGATGCGCTGAAGCAGCAGAAGATTGGCGCGCTCGGCATGGATGTTTATGAGAACGAACGCGACCTGTTCTTTGAAGATAAGTCGAATGATGTGATTCAGGACGATGTCTTCCGCCGTCTGTCGGCGTGCCATAACGTGCTCTTCACAGGCCATCAGGCGTTTTTAACCGCCGAAGCCCTGACCGCCATTTCTGAAACCACGTTAAGCAATCTCAGTCAGCTCGATCGCGGTGAAGACTGCCCGAACCGACTCTCCGTCTGAGGGCGCGGGCCGGAGCAATCCGGCCTGTCTATCAGCGCGCGCAGTGCCCGCCGATCAGCGCCTGCTCATCACAACGACGCCCGTTCACTAACTGACACATCCCCACCCGGGATCCATCCAGCTGATGCGAAAAAGCCAGGGTTCCGCCTGCATTTTCACAGGTGCTTTCTGCCAGAGAAGACATCACCACGCGGGGCTGAACATGGGCGGCGGTGGCTTGTTGCGGTGGCTCGTTATCATCACTGTGGCTGCTGCAGGCAGAGAGGAATAACGCGGCACCGGCCAGCAAAAAGGTGGCTGCTTTCATCAGTCGGACTCCGGGAATTGGGATAATAGGCTGGCTCAGCATATGTCAGGCAGCACAAGGGGTCGAGAGGTGAAACAGCTTTTTACAAATTTCTGCGGCGTGTTTTGCAAGCAGAATTATCTTGTTTACCTGGTAACACTGAACTGTCACCCTTTTCCGGCCCCCCTTATTTCGGAGTAAAGCCATGTTAATGGATATGTTAATTCGCATTGCGCTGGCCGGTATTCTTGGCGGCCTCATCGGCCTGGAGCGGCAGATGCGGGCCAAGGAAGCCGGACTTCGCACCCACATTCTGGTCGGGATCGGCAGTGCGATGTTCATGCTGGTGTCGAAATATGGCTTTGCCGATATGCTGAACAGCGACCATGTCGCGCTGGACCCCAGCCGTATTGCGGCGCAGGTGGTCAGCGGCATGGGCTTCCTTGGCGCGGGTACCATCATGATCCAGAAGCAGGTGGTGAAAGGCTTAACCACGGCGGCGGGTTTATGGGTAACCGCAGCGATTGGCCTGGTCATCGGCAGCGGCATGTATGAGATCGGCATCTATGGCACCGTACTGGCGCTGGTCGTGCTGGAAGTGTTCCGCCGTCTGAGCCACGTTTTAATCGGTAAACACCATACCCTGCTGGTTTTCCTGAAGCCGAAGAGTGTGCCGCTGGTGCTGCTGGTGATGCAGCGGGAAGGCATCCGCTACGGCAACGTGACGGTGATTAATCGCGATCAGGAAAGCGGACTGTGTGAACTCAGCGTGCAGGTTACGCTGTCGCGCAGGTCAAATGACGCGCATCTTTACGATAAGGTGATGGAGATTAAAGGGGTGCAGTCGCTGGAGATGATGTGAGCATCTCTCCTGTCTCACCGGGCCGGTGCGCCAGCCCGGTGGGTTCAACCCCCCTGAAAATGTTGGCGCAGACGATGGCGCTCCCCTTGCCTGCTGCCGACGTTGTTAACAGCCTGATCCACTGTCACCCTTCAGAATGACCATCCCCTGACCTGACACATGGAGCCGGTCAGAAATTAATGACATAATCCGGTATTATTTATCAGCGAAATGATGACAGCCGGAGACCAATGCGCCCTGACTCTGACCCTGCAGACAATGCCCTGTCCGCTACCGCACGTAAAAGTAACTGGCGCGGGTTAAGCCTGCTAACGGTTATCCTGATCGCGGCTGCGGTGGCGATTATCATGATTCTGGACCATCGCAACTCGGTGAATAATGCGCTCGAAACCGGACAATGTCTGGCTGAGGAAGGCGCTGAAAACATTCTTGGCGTACTCAGGCATTTTTTACACCATGCCTATCGCTGGATCTTTAAAGCCTGCGGCTAATTAAATTCAGTGCAGCAGAAAATGGAGTAAGCCGTGCCGGTTCAGCAGCAGCAGAACGCCACCATACATTACGGCGACATAACAGATTAAAAAAAGCAGCAGCGTCATGAAAAATTTCACACCAGACTTTTTTATTTTGTGATCGTCATCCGGCTTTCTCATCGCGGTTAATCACCACTCCTTTTTTAACCTGATTGCACAGCGGGATATTAAACGGTTCCTTTGTTCCGCTGTATTGCCGAAATGTGCGAAACGACGCCCCGGATGTCTGTCTGTTGATTTTACGTTGGATAAACCCCAGCCTGACGTTATGCTTTTTTATCCGGTGAAGACGTTCTTAAGCAATAGACAACTGACTGTTTACTATTTCTTTTTCCAGATAACAAAGTGCAGTCTGAAATTAACAGAGCGTTCGATTCAGGCCATTAATCCAGCCTGTCGATGAAGCTGATTATAAGCTTTTCCGCTCAACACAGATTAAACCGCGTGCGACTTTCAGATCACTCCGTTTAATCTGTCCCAGCCTGACTCACGCAGAACGCCCGATTTAAAAAGCAAAATATTTAAATTTGATATGGGTCAAATTTCACTCCCGATATAATAGTGCCTGTTTATGTCTGATTGATCTTTACCTGCTCATGCTGGTTAATTTGCTGAACCGGTGGCGTCAATGAAATATCTGTTAATCCTCCCCTTCATTTTTATGATCGCAGGCTGCGCGACAAAGAACGATAGCGCGCGAACCGCGACTGACCAGGCTTCATCCCCCTCCTGCTCCTCGCACAGTGATGAAATCGACTGTCAGTGGAAAGAGGTCCCCGCCAGCTGAGGACGTAACGCTGACTTTTCTCCTCCGCATGCGCCACTGCGAAATGCTGCAACATCCCTTTCTCTCCCCGTTTGCCTTTACGCAACGTGCGGAAGGTGAACTCTGGCGTCTTAATCCATGGATTACTTCACTCCGGCACTGGCATTCGCGGCAACAATCCGTACCATACGCTGCATATTCGTGACACCGCAGAGAAGTGGCTGGCTGAATGCGCACGTTGATTTGCCCTCAGGCTACGCTTTCTGGTTTTAGAGATAGGTAAAAATGCAAGATAATCAAACGGTTGACAAGAAAGAACAGTACAACCTCAATAAACTGCAGAAACGCCTGCGCCGTCATGTCGGCGAAGCCATTGCAGATTTCAATATGATCGAAGAAGGTGACCGCATCATGGTCTGCCTGTCGGGCGGAAAAGACAGCTATACCATGCTGGAAATTCTGCGCAGTCTGCAAAAAAGCGCCCCGGTCAGTTTCAGCCTGATTGCCGTTAACCTGGACCAGAAGCAGCCTGGCTTCCCTGAGCATATTCTCCCGGCCTATCTGGAGTCTCAGGGTGTGGAGTACCGGATTATCGAAGAAGATACCTACTCCATCGTCAAAGAGAAGATTCCGGAAGGGAAAACCACCTGCTCTCTCTGCTCACGCCTGCGCCGTGGCATTCTGTACCGCGTTGCCACGGAGCTGGGCTGCACGAAAATTGCGCTGGGCCACCACCGCGATGACATTCTGCAGACGCTGTTCCTCAACATGTTCTATGGCGGGAAAATGAAAGGCATGCCACCGAAGCTGATGAGCGACGATGGCAAGCAGATTGTGATCCGCCCGCTGGCCTACTGCCGTGAAAAAGATATCATCCGCTTCTCGGAAGCGCGTCAGTTCCCGATTATCCCCTGCAACCTCTGCGGTTCTCAGCCAAACCTGCAGCGGCAGGTGGTAGCCGATATGCTGCGAGACTGGGATAAGCGCTACCCGGGCCGTATCGAAACGATGTTCAGTGCGATGCAGAATGTCGTGCCGTCGCACCTCGCCGATGTCAATCTGTTCGACTTCAAAGGCATCAAACATGGCGATGCGGTGGTGGACGGGGGCGATATCGCCTTTGACCGCGAAACGCTGCCGTTGCAGCCGGCAGGCTGGCGGCTCGATGATGAAGATGCCCCTGTCACAGGCGCACGTCTGGATGTGCTTCAGATTAAGTAAGTGCCGGAAAAACAGAAGGGCGTGCTGCTGGCAGCACGCCCTTTTTTTATATGTTGCGGTGTGGCGGTGGATCCATTATCGGCGGAAACTCCGGATCCGTCGGCGGATCGGGCTGAGGTTGCGGATGGGGGATCGGGTCAGGAATCGGGGTCGGATCCGTGGGGATCGGCTCGCTGTTATAAATCGCGCTCATGCCGTACTCCTTTTCTTGCGAATGGACTTTAAGCTTAGGTAAGGAACGGCGTTCCAGCCAGCCAGGCAAAAAAAAGCCGGCGCACTGGCCGGCATGTTTCGAATTAAATGTGCTATGCATTAATTCTAAATCAGGAAGTAAGACAATATGGAGCGCAACGCCCATCGCTTGACGTTGCATTCACCTGCGGGAGAGAGTTTGCGTCAACGGCAACATCGGGTTCTTGATATCGATCAGCTTTTGCCGCCTTTCCTCGAATTTCAGCGCCTGGACTGAGATGGTCCCTCCCCGTCGCGCTACAGCCAGTGCCGTTTACGCAGATAACCGGCGACGCCGACAGCCAGAACCACCAGCAGCAGGCAGAAAATGGAAAAGCCGTATCGCCATTCTCCGCCCGGAATGCCGCCGAGGTTGACGCCGAACAGACCGGTCAGGAAGGTGGCTGGCAGGAAGATCATTGCCATGACTGACATGGTATAAGTGCGCCGGTTCATCGATTCGGCCATGGCAGAGGCAACCTCATCGGCCAGAATGGCGGTTCGCGCCACGCCAGCATCCAGGTCATCCAGCCCGCGTCCCAGCCTGTCGGCAATCTCCTGCATCCGACGCCGCTCGTTGTCATCCATCCAGGCCAGTTTTTCGCTCGCCAGCCGGGCATAGACATCGCGCTGCGGGGCCATATAACGTCGCATCACAATCAGCTGTTTGCGCAGCAGACCCAGCTCACCCCGCGCGGGCATCCGCTGATCCAGCAGCGCATCCTCCAGCTCAATGATTTTGTCATGCAACTCTTCGATAAATTCGCTGGTGTGATCGGTCAGGGCATCACAGACATCCACCAGCCAGCTGCCGCAATCGATCGGGCCATTGCCGTTCTGCAGGTCGGTCAGTACTTCATCCACGGCAGAGACTTTGCGCCGGCGGGTCGAAACAATCAGCTTGTCGTTGATAAAGACCCGCATCACGACCAGCTGGTCACGGCGCGCATCGCTGTTGTGGTTAACGCTGCGCAGCACAATCATGAAGCCATCACCCAGACGGCTGACGCGCGGACGCATACTGTCACCCGCCAGGGCATCACGGACGGCATCGGGAATTTGAGGCGTCGACTGCAGCCACTCTGCGCTTTTACGATGGGTGTAGTTCAGATGCAGCCAGCAGGGCTGCTCGCACTGAATCACCTCATCTTCCGCGATCGGGATCATGCCGCCCTTGCCATCAAGCTGGCAGGAAATGATGGCATCTGAAACCTGCAATGCTTTTCCTTCAATTACGTCCACACCGTCCCCTCACTATCAAAATCAATACGATACAGTCTAGCGTGGCGGCGATGAGTTGCAATCTCCGGGCTGTGTAGAAAGATGTCAGCCGGTGGCCGGATGAACAGCCACCGGAGGCTTAATGTTTCTCGATCCAGAGCTCGCGGCTGTAGGCGACATCTTCGGGGTTAGTGATGGGATACCCTTTGACCCAGGGTTTAATCAGGCGGCCATTGGTGTACTGATAGATCGGGGCGATGGGTGCCTGATCCGCCAGAATCTGTTCCGCGCGGTTATAATCGCTGTTGCGCGCCTCGTCACTGGTCTCGCGACTCGCTTTGGCCAGCACGGCATCGTAATCCGCGTTGCTGAAGCGGGGAATGTTGCTGCTGTTGCCGGAGGTCAGCAGATTCAGGAAGGTGGACGGCTCATTGTAATCGCCGATCCAGGATGCCCGGATCACATCGAAGTTGCCGCTGTTACGACTGTCGATGTAGGTTTTCCACTCCTGATTTTCCAGCGAGACATCCACGCCAAGGTTCTTTTTCCACATAGACGCCACCGCGATAGCAATCTTCTGATGGCTCTCCGAGGTGTTATAAAGCAGCTTAAGCCTGAGCGGTTTACCCGGGCCATAGCCCGCTGCGGTGAGCAGTGCTTTTGCCTGCGCGTTGAGATTGTTCTGGTCATGTTGCTGCAGGAAAGAAGGCAGCGGCCTGAAGCCAGCGGTGACATCCGGGGTAAAGTGCCATGCGGGTTTTTCACCGGTTCCCAGCACTTTTTCCGCAATGATCCGGCGATCAATAGACCAGGAGAGCGCTTTGCGAACCCGCGCATCAGCCGTCGGCCCCTTTTGCGTATTAAACGCATAGTAATAGGTGCCCAGCTGGTCAGGCGTGTAGACCTCACCCGGCAGACTTTTCTTCAGCAGACCATACATCTCTTTAGGAAATGATTCGGTGATATCGATGTCGTTGGCGCGATAACGCTTGGTGGCACTCGACTCTTCATTGATCGGAACAAACGTCACACGGGTCAAAACCGAATGGGCATCATCCCAGTAGTGCGGATTGCGCGTCAGGACAATTTTCTCGTTTACCACGCGCTCGCTGAGCTGATAGGCCCCGTTGCCGACCAGTTTACCGGGCGCGGTCCAGCTGTCGCCCTGCTGCGCCAGGGTCTTCTGCGGCACCGGAAAGAGCGCCACATTAGCCACCAGCGCCGGGAACCACGGCACCGGACGATCCAGCGTGACCTTCAGGCGGCTGTTATCCTGCGCCACCACGCCCAGCTTATCCGGTGTCATCTGACCTTTAGCGATCGCCGCCGCGTTCTCAATACCGCTTAAGGCGGCGAACGAGGCCGACGGTGAACTGTTTTCAGGGTCGACAAGGCGCTGCCAGCTGTAAACAAAATCCTGCGCGGTGACCGGCTCGCCATTCGACCAGCGTGCGTTGTTGCGCAGCGTAAAGATCCAGGTTTTGTTGTCGCTGCTGCTCCAGCTCTGGGCCACGCCCGGTACGATTTTACCGTGCGCATCCTGATTGGTGAGGCCTTCAAAGAGATCGCGAATGACCTGAATCTCTGGCAGGCCGACCGCTTTAAGCGGATCGAGCGAAGCGGGTTCATCCTTGATATGACGCACGATCTGCTGCTGCTCAGCCAGCTGCGCGCCAGCGGGTGGATTCGCCGCGAGGGCGGGTGTGAAGAGGCTGCTCAGACTGATGGCGGCCAGCGTCATGCGAAAGGTTTTAACCATAATCACTCCTTTACCCTAAAGAAGCGCTGCACGACGCCGATCGCGATGCAGCTTGTGCAGGGCACTTTAACGCAAATCGCTGATGGATAAATAACTATTTTCCGCCTTCTGCTTTTCCGCTACTTTTAATAAAACCCTTCGAGGAAATCATTATGTCGCCACTTCATCCGCGCCCGCTGCGTGGCAAGCTGGACGTTCCGTATCAGCAGTATGGTCGCTCACTCCTGGGCGCACCGCTGCTCTGGTTTCCGGCTCCGCTGGGCGATTCGGAGAGCGGGCTGATCCTGGCAGGCACCCATGGGGATGAGAATGCGGCTATCGCCACGCTCTCCGCCGCATTGCGGACGCTGCCCGATGGCATGCGGCGGCATCATGTGGTGTTAGCGGTTAATCCAGACGGCTGTCAGCTGGGATTGCGCGCGAATGCCAGTGGTGTGGATCTCAACCGTAACTTTCCGGCCGCAAACTGGCAGTCGGGCGATACCGTTTATCGCTGGAACAGCGCCGCCGATGCGCGCGATGTGGCGCTCTCAACCGGCAATCATCCCGCCTCAGAACCGGAAACCCAGGCGCTCTGCGCCCTGATTCATCAGATCAAACCACGCTGGATCGTCTCCTGGCATGAGCCGCTGGGGTGCATTGATGACCCGCATCAGTCAGAGATAGGCGGCTGGCTGGCCGACCACACCGGCCTCCCCCGCGTCACCAGCGTCGGATATGACACTCCCGGCTCCTTCGGCAGCTGGTGCAAAGATCTCAGCCTGCCCTGCGTGACCGCGGAACTGCCGGTAATCTCCGTGGATGAAGCGACGGAAGTCTACCTTGAGGTGATGGTTAACCTGCTGCGCTGGCAGCAATGAGCAACTGACCGTTCCGCACGTTAATCGGTGGTTCGGCATCCACCGCCAGCCAGGTCGGGCCATCAAGATCGGCAAAACGGGTCTGCGGCACCAGCGGCAGTGCGGCGCGTATCGCCCGCGAGGTGCAGAGCATGCAGCCAAGCATGACCGCAAAGCCCTGCTGCTGCGCCGCTTCGGCCAGCGCCAGCGCTTCGGTCAGCCCGCCAGCCTTATCCAGCTTGATATTGACCATCTCATAACGGCCGCGCAGCGCCGGCAGGCTGTCACGCGTGTGACAGCTCTCATCGGCACAGATCGGCAGGGGATGAATAAAGTTTTCCAGCGCCGCATCTTCACCGGCGGGCAGCGGCTGCTCCAGCATCGCCACGTCAATATCGGCCAGCAGCTGGCAGCGCGCCGCCAGCCCCTCTGCATGCCAGGATTCGTTCGCATCGACTATCAGGGTGGCTTCCGGCACCGCTGCGCGGATCGCCATCAACCGCTCGGTAATGAAATTATCATCCAGCTTAATTTTCAGTAGCGTGGCACCATGCTGCCACAGCGCCAGCGCGCTGCTGGCCATCGCTGCCGGAGTGTCGATGCTCACCGTCTGGGCGGTCACCACCTCCGGGGGCACGGTGACGCCATTCAGCTGCCACAGGCTGCTTTTCTGCTGATGAACGGCGAGATCCCACAGCGCGCTGTCGATAGCGTTACGCGCGGCACCGGCGGGCAGCGCCTGCTGCAGTGCCTCGCGCGTCATGCCCTGCTGCAGCGCGGGCAGCAGAGAGGCGATCTGCGCCAGTACAGAGGCCTCGGTTTCGCCGTAGCGGGCATAAGGCGTCGCCTCACCCACCCCCTTGACGCCCGCCTCTTCAATCTCAACCACCACCACCTTCACTTCGGTTCGGGTTCCACGGGCAATGACAAACGGGGTATGCAACGGCCAGGCTTCGGGATAACTTTTTACCGTTCTCATTTCCACTCCAGAATGAATGACGCAGTGGCAGACCGCCACAGAGATTTCGACAATTACACTCGTAAACCCTTAACATTTATGTCATAAACAACGGCTAAGTTTAGCCTTTTTGTATCAGCACTTTTTTATCATCAAAAGGAATCACTATGTCTCAGACTGTTCATTTTCAGGGTAATGCCGTCCCGGTTGCAGGTCAGTTCCCACAGGCGGGCGATAAAGCCAAAGCGTTCACCCTGGTGGCGAAGAACCTGGTTAACGTTGCGCTCTCTGAGTATGCAGGAAAACGCAAAATTCTGAACATTTTCCCGAGTGTGGATACCGGCGTGTGTGCGTCATCAGTGCGTAAATTTAATCAGGCAGCCAGCGAACTGAATAACACCGTGGTGTTATGTATCTCTGCTGACCTGCCGTTTGCCCAGTCGCGCTTCTGTGGCGCAGAGAACCTGAGCAACGTGGTGACCCTGTCGACGCTGCGCGGCTCAGAGTTTAAGTATGATTATGGCGTGGAAATTGCCGATGGTGCGCTGGAAGGTCTGACCGCGCGTGCGGTGGTGGTGCTGGATGAGAATGATAAAGTGCTTTACAGCCAGCTGGTGGATGAAATCACCAACGAACCTGATTATGACGCTGCGCTGGCCGCGCTGAAGTAATCAAAAAAGCGGATAACCCGGTTATCCGCTTTTTCCCTTTCGCGCATAGCCTATTCGCTGTCGCTGCGCTTCTGCCCCAGACCATATTCCCGCAGCTTGTTGGCAATCGCCGTGTGTGACACGCCGAGCCGTTTTGCCAGTTTTCGGGTGCTGGGATAGGAGAGGTAAAGCCGCGTCAGGATTGAGCGCTCAAAACGGCTGGTGATTTGATCCAGCGTTCCTTCCAGCGCCTCATCACCCAGCGACACATCCAGCGCCTGCTCAGGCAGTACGATGTCCTGAGGACGCAGTTCGTAACCCTCCAGCTGGGTTAACGCCCGGTAAAGCGCATTCTTTAACTGACGCACGTTGCCCGGCCAGGCATAGCGGGTCAGAAACGCGTTGAGCTGCGGAGAGAGACGTGGACGCGCCATCCCCTGCTCATCCGCAAAGCGGGCAACAAACATCTCGGTCAGCGGCAGAATATCCTGCGGACGATCGCGCAGAGGCGGCAACTGCAGCGTCAGGACGTTGAGACGGTAGAAGAGATCTTCGCGGAACTCTCCGCGCTGTACCAGCTCAATCAGGTTCTTCTGCGTGGCGCAGATCACCCGCACATTCACATGCACTTCATGCTCTTCACCGACGCGGCGGAAGGTGCCGTCATTGAGAAAACGCAACAGTTTGGTCTGCATTCTCGGCGACATCTCACCGATTTCATCCAGCAGCACCGAGCCGCCGTTCGCCTGTTCGAAAAAGCCCTTCTTGCCTTCAAGCGCATTAGGATAGGCGCCCGCAGCATGTCCAAACAGCTCGCTTTCCGCAACGTCGTCAGGCAGTGAGGCGCAGTTCAGCGCCAGGAAAGGATTCTTCCCGCGGGCGCTGCGCAGATGGCAGGCGCGCGCGAGCATGTCTTTCCCGGTGCCGGTGTCGCCCACAATCAGCAACGGCGCATCCAGCATCGCCAGCTTGCGGGCCTGATCCACTACCTGCCGCATTTTCGGCGTCACGGCAATGATGTGATCAAACTCCGAATCGTCAGTGACCACCAGATTCTGCAGCTGACGGCCCATGCGGGCGGTCGACTTCAGCATCACCATCGCGCCGACCGGCCGGTCGCTCTGGCCCTCTTCACCCGGCAGATAGATGGGACGCGCTTCCATCAGAAAATCCCGGCCCTCAATAACGACATGCTGCGCCTGCGCTTCCACCCGATCGCTCTCCAGCCAGCGCATGAAGTTGAAGCCGGTGATCAGATGACCGGCGCTGAAATTGCGCATCTTCTCTTCATCGAGATTGAAGAGGTTCTGTGCCGCCGGATTAGCTAACTCAACCTTACTTTTCAGATCGACAGAGAACACCGGATCGGGCATCGCCACCAGCAGCGCACTCAGCGCACGGTGTTCCCGCTCAGAAGGCATGTACGTGACAGTGCGCACATCTGTCACGCCGGGCGTACGCCGGATTTCAGCCATCAGATTGCTGAAGGCATCAAATTCCAGTGCAGCAAAGTTGAGATAGATGCGCCCAATCGCCGTAATTTCGATACCGCGTAAATCAATATTGCGTGCCACCAGCAGGTCGAGCAGTTCACGCGTCAGACCGATGCGGTCCTGACAGAACACTTCCAGACGCATTGCGTTCGCCTTAATCAGGTTCAGATGGTGCAATGATACGCTAAGTCGCGCACCGGCAGAAAGGACTCTGTCAGGAAAAGTTGACACTTCTGGCGTGGATGATGGCGTTTTGTACTGCGCCGCTGAGATCATGATTCTGTCTCAGAGTGTCAGGATTTGTCAGCGCCGAAGTTTTTATCCCATCCGACTTGCTGTATATTTTTCAAAACCGAATAAAAACCACTATAAAATGCTGACTTTCTTCGCAAAATATCTGACGGTAGGTGTCATCAATACCCTGCTTCACTGGGTCACCTTCTTTATCTGCCTTAGCCTGGGTCTTTTCCAGTCAACCGCTAATCTGTTGGCGTTTTGTCTGGCCGTCACCTTCTCTTTCTTTGTGAATGCACGCTGGACCTTTAATCAGCAGGCAACAGCCTGGCGCTATCTTCTTTACGTCCTGTTTATGGGGGCAATGGCCTTTAGCGTGGGTTATCTCGCTGACCGGCTCGGCCTCTACCCTCTGATAACGCTGATCGCCTCATCCGCCCTGAGTCTGGCGTGTGGCTTCCTTTTTTCCCGCTTTATCGTCTTTAAAGGAGAGTCATGAACATCTCTTTGGTGGTACCGGTATTCAATGAAGAAGAGGCTATTCCCCATTTTTATCAGGCCGTGAGAAAAGATGAGGCGCTTGCGGCCTGGCAGGTTGAGATTGTTTTTATCGATGATGGCAGCACGGACGCAACGCGTGCGCTGATTACTCAACTGAGCCAGCGTGATCCGCTGGTGCGCAGCCTGTCGTTTATTCGTAATTTTGGCAAAGAGCCGGCGCTGTTTGCCGGACTGGAAGCGGCAACCGGCGAGGCCATAATTCCAATCGATGTCGATTTACAGGATCCGATTTCGATAATTCCCGAAATGGTCCGTAAATGGCAGGCGGGTGCCGATATCGTTTTAGCCAAACGGATTGACAGAAGTGCTGATGGCCATCTGAAGCGCAAAACCGCCCGCTGGTTTTACAAGCTGCATAACAAAATCAGCTATCCGCAGATTGAAGAGAACGTGGGTGATTTCCGGCTGATGTCGCGGGAAGTGGTTGAGAACATTAAACGGCTGCCCGAAAAAAATCTTTTTATGAAAGGCATTCTGAGCTGGGTCGGCGGACAGACTGACATTGTTGAATATGTCCGGACTGAGCGGGTCGCGGGGCACAGTAAATTCGGAGGCTGGAAATTGTGGAATCTGGCGCTGGAGGGGCTGACCTCTTTCTCAACCGTACCGCTACGTATCTGGTCTTACTTGGGTTTCCTGGTTGCCTCGCTGGCCTTCCTTTATGGGCTCTGGATGATCGCAGATAAACTCCTGTTCGGTAATCCTGTGCCTGGCTATCCCTCTATCCTGGTTTCCGTCCTGTTTCTTGGCGGAGTTCAGCTGATTGGCATTGGTGTACTGGGTGAATATATTGGCCGCATCTATATGGAAACCAAAAACCGGCCTCGCTATATTTTGCGAAAACCCGTGGAAAATAAATCAAGCCCGCCCGAAAACATCGATTAGATTGTCCGGTAAACGGGCAGAGATAATGGTCAGAATAAAAGGATGACAGATGATCGCCACCGATAACGGCCTGACCCGCCGTCAGGTTTTTTTACTTTTTGCGTTAATTTTTCTGGTGGCCTACAGTCCCGCCTGGCTGACCCAATACGCCTATACCGATGACTGGACCAATCTCTACTGGGCCAATTTTGACAGGCTCAGTATTTTAAACTGGGACACCCTGTCGGGCAGACCGGTCTATGGCATTATTCAGTACAGCGCCTCATTCCTGGTCGCGAGCATAGAACGACTGGCACTCCTGCGTGCTGTCGCCATTATTCTGCTTATCTTTACCGGCTATTATCTCTATACCCTTTGCCAGAAATATCAGCTGATGGAAAACCAGGCTCAGCGGATAACCTTTGCGTTATTACTCTGCCTGCTTCCCTCCTTTCAGGTTTATATTGCCTGGGCATCCTGCTTCCCTTACATCGCGGCCATTTTACTGGCAGGTGCCAGCTACCACTTCTCGACTAAACCCGGCGTGTCAGGGCGCGTGTCAGCGGTGTGCCTGCTGACCGTTGCCTTTTGTCTCTATCAGCCAGCCGCAATGAGCTTTACCTTTTTTGCCGCGCTGGATCTCTGCCTTTCAGCACGAAGAATTGACAGGAAGCGGGCTGCAATCTCTCTGATCGTACTGGGTGCCGGTATGTTTGCGGCGCTGCTCGCATCAAAGGTCCTCCCGGTCCAGCTTTATGGCCACACGCTGCCGCGCTCCGCCTTCAGCTATAACGTCCCGGCTAAGCTCAGCTGGTTTTTCACGGAATACCTTAAGAACGTGATCTGCAATTTTGACCTCGGCGCAAAAACGGTTTCAGTCATCATCTCGTCGATCATTATCGGTTTTGGGCTGAAGAAAATTAAGGCAGCCGGTAACGACAAATTTTATCTGATGTTTATCTTACTGGTTATCGCCGCTCTGCCTAACCTGATTGTCAGTGAGAGCATGGCGGCCTACCGGACGCTTATTGCCGGTGCGCTGATGACTACCAGCGCTTTTATTCTGGGCCTGTTTGAACTCAGTAAAAAGCTGAAGTGGAAAAAGACATTCTATGCCCTGCTGGTTATCGCGGCGGCCTCACTGTCCATCAGTCACCTTATCAACGGTTATTCCGTACCTGCCCGCAAGGAGTTTGCCCTGCTCGAACGGGCGATCACGCAGCAGGTGCCGAAAGCGTTCAACGGGGCACTCTACTATCGCCTGACCGGGGAGTATTTACCGAAAGTCGCTACGCTGCGGAAATATGATGATTTTGGCGGACTGGGCCTGAGCATGTCATGGACCTTTGCCGGGATGGCCCATTTTATCCGTGAGAAAAATGGCATGGCCTATACGTTACCCGAAAATCCGGTTATCACAGATGAAGGACATTGCCCGGGTGACTGTCTGATTATCGATTCTCGTCAGGTTCTGCGTCAGACACCGTAATCGGCATGAAGGCGGCCTGACCGCCTTTATGCTTGCAGACGCGCTTCAGGAGGATTTGTTGTTGCCCTTCTGTAGCGCCTCTTTCATCTGTCCCAGCAACTCACGCCGGAAATCGCCCAGCCGGGGCTTATCCTGCTCCAGCCAGGGCAGCGGACGGCAAAGCTCCATCGCTTTCACACCCAGACGTGCGGTCAGTAAACCGGCACCAATGCCCTGCGCGGCACGCGTTGAGAGCCGGGCGGCGATATCCTGCGACATCCAGTCCATCCCCACTTCCCGCACCAGCTCTGACGCCCCGGCAAAAGCCATGTTAAGCAGCACCAGACGGAACAGGCGGATACGGCTGAAATAGCCCAGCTCGATGCCGTAGATGGCAGCGATGCGGTTGACCAGCCGCAGATTGCGCCAGGCGATAAACGCCATATCGACCAGCGCCAGCGGGCTGACCGCAATCATCAGGGTGGACTCGGCTGCATGGCGACTGATTTCACGCCGCGCCTGGCGATCCAGCACCGGCTGCACCAGCTGCGCATAGAGACGGACAATCTCACTGTCGTTCTGGGTTTCATGCAGGGACGCGTGCCAGCGCTGCAAAGCCGGATGCGCCTGGTCCAGTTCCGCCTGCTGCGCCAGCTTTTCACAGAAGGCCCGGCCTTTGCCGATGCCATGACTGTGCAGCAGTTCACGGCCGACATCCCGCTCTTCAGCGCGCTGACGCAGCTGATAGAGACGACGCCACTCCGTGGTCAGGGCACCCACCCCCGCCAGGACGATCAGGCCACCAGCTACACCGCTGCCCAGTGAGAACCAGTCGCGGGCCAGCCAGGCGTCATGGGTCCACTGCACGCCCTGGGCAATGACGCTGACGCCAAACAGCAGTGCGCCTGCAGTCACCAGTTTACGCCACAGGCTGCGCTTCGGTTTCAGCGCGGCCTCCACTGCCCGTTCGCCTGCGCCCTCCTCTTCAACGGCGACATCTTCATCCTTTACTGCCAGAAAGGCGGCATCGGCCTCTGCATCAAAGGCGTGTGCCGGGCGCAGTGGCGCGGCGCGGCTCTCCTCCAGCGGACGGGCAAAATCGATACGTGGCTTCAGCGGATCACTCATCGCAATTTATCTCCCAACAAAAATTCCAGCGCGGCATCCATGCGGATATGAGGCAGCGGACGATCGACGTCGAGCTGCTGCGGGCGGAATTGTTCAAACTGAAAACCCTGCTGCTGCCAGAAGGCATTGCCGGGCAGACGCGGCGGAACGTCGCCAGGATAGACGGTCAGCGGCTCGCCATTATCCAGCCGGTTGCCGCGCAGTGCCGGGATCTTTTCGCCACGGTGATCGACCAGCCCGCTCTGCGTCGCCTGAACCGAAGCCAGTCCGATGCATTCCATCGTGATCCCTTCAAACGCCGCGTTCTGCCAGGCATCCTGCACCAGCTGCTGCAACAGCGAAACCATATTGCCATGCTGATCGCTGGTGATGTGATCGGCCTTGGTGGCAGCAAACAGCAATTTATCAATTACCGGCGAGAAGAGCCGGCGAAACAGCGTGCGCTGGCCGTAATGAAAACTCTGCATCAGCTGCGTCAGGGCCAGACGCATGTCGTTAAACGCCTGCGGCCCGCTGTTCAGCGGTTGCAGGCAGTCAACCAGAACAATCTGGCGGTCGAAACGCAGAAAATGGTTCTTATAGAAGCCTTTCACGACATGCTGACAGTAGTAGTTAAACCGCTGCTGCAACATGCCGAAGTTACTGCTCTTGTCCGCCTGGGCCAGCTTCGTCAGCCGGGCCTCATCGGTGGTCGGCCAGGGGAAGAACTGCAGCGCAGGCGCGCCCGCCATATCACCGGGCAGGACAAAGCGGCCGGGCTGAATAAAGTGTAAGCCTTCGGCTTTACAGCGGTGCAGATAGTCGGTCCAGGCGGCGGCGATTTCAGCCAGCCGGGTTTCATCGGCGGGTGCCAGCGGGTCCAGGTTCTCGCAGAGGGCGCGCCACGGCGCGGCCCACTCCGCGCGGTCGCCCTGCAACAGTCCGTTCATCTGCCGGGACCAGGCGAGGTAGTCCTGCGCCAGCATCGGCAGATCCAGCAGCCACTCACCAGGATAATCAACAATTTCCAGATAGAGGGTCGCGGTCTCTTTCAGGTGGCGCAGCAGGGAATCGCTGGGACGGTAACGCAGCGCCAGACGCATTTCGCTGACGCCACGGGTGGGCAGAGGCCAGGCGGGTGGCGTGCCGTAGAGCTGTGCCAGCCCTTCGTCGTAGGTAAAGCGTGCGGTGCCCATGTCGCGCTGCGGCACGCGCTTAACACCTAACAGACGCTCATCCCGCACAACGGAAAACAGCGGCAAACGAGCGCCGCTGTGAACGGTTAACAGCTGGTTAACCAGAGAAGTGATAAAGGCGGTTTTACCGCTGCGGCTTAATCCGGTGACCGCCAGACGAAGATGGCGATCGACGCCGCGGTTCATTAACGCCAGTAGTTCAGTTTGCAGTCTTTTCATCTTTCTCCCTGATGAAGCGCGACGCAACCCGATTCATCACCCGCTTCAGCAGTGGCTCCAGCGCCACGGCCAGCAGCAGACGTAACGGGCGTCGCGCTACCGATTTCACCGCCCAGCCCGTCACACCGGCCGGACCATAGGTAACAGCATTGATAATGATGAATCTGGCCGCCGACTTCAATGCAGGTGCCGCGCGGTGACGGAACATTGTGGATCGCGAAAAAGACATAACACCTCCATTGCGTGAACGAACGGGCCTGAAACGGCCCGGTACAGGCGGTTTCAGATCTGGCGGAAGCGACTGCGTACGCTGAACGTTTCAGACGTTACGTAGCGTTCCACATCACGCACGCTACGTTCATCACGCTGCAGTGCGCTTTCCAGCTGGTCCAGCAGTTCGCTGGCGCTGGGCGGGCGTTCCCCTTCTGCGGCCGAGGCAGGCTTCTCATCCAGCACAAACCCCAGCACAAAGTAGGCGATAATCGTAAAAACAAACAGACCAAAGAACAGGGATAACACCACGATGATCCGCAGCAGGCGAACCGGGATGTCGAGATACTCGGCCAGCCCTGCACAGACCCCCATCAGCTTTCCTTCGTCTGGCTTACGCCATAACTTACGGCCTTTCATCATGGCTGCCTCCAGTTAGGATGCTCTGCGTCCAGAATCGCTTCCAGCGCGTCAATCCGTTCGCGCATCCGTTGCGCATCCTGGGTCACACGCTGCAGGCGCTGAAGTTCGCTTTGCGACAGTTCCGAACCGCCGTTGCGTTTGTTGCTGTAATGCAGCCATAACCAGATGGGTGCCACGAACAGCACGAAAATCGTCAGCGGTATGGCGAGAAAAAGTGCGCTCATTGACTCTCCTTAATCACTTTTTGCAACGTCGAAGGTTACTCACTGCGGTTCATTTTGGCTTTCAGCGCATTAAGCTGCTGGCTGATCTCATCGTCCGCTTTCAGATCGGTAAACTGCTGGTCCAGGGTTTTGGTTTTACCAAAGCCGTGACTTTCCGCTTCCGCTTCCATGTGATCAATACGGCGTTCAAAGGATTCAAAACGCGCCATCGCTTCATCAATTTTACCGCTGTCCAGCTGACGACGCACATCACGTGACGACGACGCCGCCTGATGACGCAGCGTTAAGGCCTGCTGACGGGCGCGCGTTTCGCTCAGCTTTTTCTCCAGCTCGCCAATTTCACCCTTCATGCGTTCCAGTGTCTCTTCAACATGAGTGACTTCCTGCTTCAGCGAGGCGATAAGATCAGTCAGTTTCTGTTTTTCAATCAGCGCAGCGCGGGCCAGGTCGTCTTTATCTTTGCGCAGCGCCAGCTCCGCTTTTTCCTGCCACTCCGCCTGCTGAATCTCCGCCTGCTCAATACGACGGGACAGCTGTTTCTTCTCTGCCAGCGCCCGCGCAGAGGTAGAACGCACTTCGACTAAGGTGTCTTCCATTTCCTGAATCATCAGCCGCACCAGTTTCTGTGGATCTTCCGCACGCTCCAGCAGCGAATTGATATTGGCATTCACGATGTCGGCGAAACGAGAAAAAATACCCATAATGATGTTCCTCTTTTAAATGTCTTAAACAGTGTTGCCCTGCTGGATTAATACAAGATGCGTGCCAATTTTACATCTAATTGATTTTAATCATCTTTTAAATTTTACACCCTCACCCGGCTGCTTTAAGATAGTCAAAATGATTAACGGGTAGCGAAATTCATCATGACCGGAACTAATGATAATCTTCTCGGTGAGTCGAACAATTTTCTGGAGGTGCTGGAGCAGGTTTCTAAACTCGCCCCGCTGGAGAAACCCGTTCTGGTGATTGGCGAGCGCGGCACCGGTAAAGAGCTGATCGCCAGCCGGTTACACTATCTTTCCGATCGCTGGCAGGGCCCATTTATCTCGCTGAACTGCGCCGCCCTTAACGAGAATCTGCTGGATTCAGAGCTGTTCGGCCATGAGGCGGGCGCGTTTACCGGCGCGCAGAAGCGTCATCTCGGGCGTTTTGAACGGGCCGATGGCGGCACACTGTTTCTGGATGAGCTGGCAACCGCACCCATGCTGGTGCAGGAGAAACTGCTGCGGGTGATTGAGTATGGTCAGCTGGAGCGGGTCGGCGGCAACCACTCCCTGCAGGTCAATGTACGTCTGGTCTGCGCCACCAACGAAGATCTCCCTGCGCTGGCGGCAGCGGGCAAATTCCGCGCCGATCTGCTGGATCGTCTGGCTTTCGATGTGGTGCAGTTGCCGCCACTGCGCGAACGCCGCAGCGATATTCTGGTGATGGCCGGACATTTCGCCATCCAGATGTGCCGGGAGCTGGGGCTGTTACTCTTCCCCGGCTTTACGACCCGCGCGCAGCAGGCACTGCTCGATTACCACTGGCCCGGCAACGTGCGTGAACTGAAAAATGTGGTGGAGCGCTCGGTCTACCGGCATAACAGCAGCGAGCAGCCGCTGGATAACATCATTATTAATCCCTTTGCTTCGCGCCAGCAACCGGTCGCCAGAATGCCGTTAAACCCGGCTGCGGATAGCGCTGCGCTGCCCGGACTGCCGCTCGATCTGCGACAGTGGCAAAACCAGCAGGAGCGGGATCTGGTGGAGGCGAGTCTGCAACAGGCACGCTACAACCAGCGCCGCGCTGCCGGTCTGCTCGGCGTCACCTACCACCAATTGCGCGCAATGATGAAAAAGCACGATATCAAAGCCGAGAACTGATCCGCCTGCTGCACGGCTGATTGATGCACCGGGGTAAAGCCGGGTTCACTATCCTGCTTTCTTACCCACCCAGGCTGCTTCTGGCAAAAAAAAAGCCCGCCATCAGGCGGGCAACAATACTGGAAGCAATGTGAGCAATGTCGTGCTCCTCTTCGGCAGAGCCACCGTCGAAGTGCATATGAATAATAATCATTCTTATTATCATCTGTAAAGGTGTAATTGAGAATATTTCTCATTACCCCACCTTCTGTGCGCCCTTTTGCCCCGCAGAGGATGAAAATCAGGCTGACAGCGGTTGCAGGTTTTGGGACAACGCCCGCTTTGCGATACACTCTGTTCAATGCCTCAAAATCGTTGAGTTCTATGTCAAAACTACTAAGTTCGCTGTTGCTCAGCCTCAGCGTGTTGAGTGCCCCTGCATGGTCAGCACCGGCGGGTGATATCCGCCATTCCGGCTTTGTCTACTGCGTCAGCGGCACGCTGAACACCTTTAATCCGCAGATGGCCAGCAGCGGGCTGACGGTGGATACCCTGGCGGCTCAGCTTTATGACCGTCTGCTGGATGTCGACCCCTATACCTACCGGCTGAAACCCGATCTGGCCTCCAGCTGGGAAGTGCGCGATAACGGCGCGACCTACCGCTTTCACCTGCGGAGTGGCGTCGCCTTCCAGCAGACGAATCAGTTCCGCCCCACCCGCACCCTCAATGCTGACGATGTGGTCTTCAGCTTCGCCCGCATGTTTGATCGCCATCACCCGTGGCATAACGTGAATGGCGGCAACTACCCCTACTTTGACAGCCTGCAGTTCGCCGATTCTGTTCAGAGCGTGAAGAAGATTGATAACCGGACGGTCGAGTTCCGGCTCAACAGCCCGGACGCGTCTTTCCTGTGGCACATGGCCACGCACTATGCGCCGATCCTCTCGAAAGAGTATGCTGACCAGCTGACGGCGCAGGGGCATCAGGAGGAGCTGGACCGGCAGCCGGTGGGCACCGGCCCTTATCAGCTCAGCGAATATCGCACCGGCCAGTACATTCGTCTGGCGCGCAATCCGCATTACTGGAAAGGCGTGCCCCGTCTGCAACAGGCGGTCATCGATCTCGGTTCTGGCGGCACCGGACGACTCTCTAAACTGTTAACCGGTGAGTGTGACGTGCTGGCCTACCCGGCCGCCAGTCAGCTCAGTATCCTGCGCGATGACCCGCGTCTGCGGATGACACTGCGCCCTGGCATGAACATCGCCTATCTGGCCTTCAATACCCGCAAGCCGCCGCTGGACCGGCCTGAGGTGCGGCATGCGCTGGCGCTGGCGATCAACAACGAACGCCTGATGGAGTCCATCTATTACGGAACGGCCGAAACGGCCGCGTCGATATTGCCGCGCGCCTCCTGGGCGTATGACAATGATGCGCGCATCACTGGCTATGACCCCGCGAAGTCACGCGAAGCGCTGGCCGCGCTGGGCATCAGCGATCTGCATCTGCGGCTGGTGGTGCCCGCAGCGTCGCAATCCTGGAATCCCAGCCCGCTGAAAACGGCTGAATTGTTGCAGGCGGATCTGGCCCAGGTGGGTGTCCGGCTGACGATTGTGCCGGTGGAGGGGCGCTTCCAGGAGGCGCAGCTGATGGCGATGAATCACGATCTGACCCTCTCTGGCTGGGCCACAGACAGTAATGACCCGGACAGCTTCTTCCGTCCGCTGCTCAGCTGCGCGGCAATTCGCTCCCAGACCAATTACGCGCACTGGTGCTCACCCGCCTTTGATGAAACGCTGCAGAATGCTCTGCTGTCGCAGCAGCTCTCTGGCCGCATCGACAGCTATGACAAAGCGCAGCAGATTCTGGCGCAGGAGCTGCCGGTGCTGCCGCTGGCCTCCTCGCTGCGTCTGCAGGCATTCCGCCATGATATTAAAGGGCTGGTGCTGAGTCCGTTTGGCAACGCCTCGTTTGCCGGGGTTTATCGTGAAAGCGATAAGGAAAAGTAAGTGATTATCTATCTTCTGCGGCGTCTGCTGCTGCTGGTCATTACCCTGTTTCTGCTGTCGCTGGTCAGCTTCAGCCTGAGCTACTTTACCCCCAACGCCCCGCTGGAAGGCGCTGCGCTTTCGGACGCCTGGTGGTTCTGGTTTAAAGGAATGCTGCAGTTCGACTTTGGCGTCTCCAGCACCAACGGTCAGGAGATTGGCCTGCAGCTGCGCGAGGTGTTCCCGGCGACGATGGAGCTCTGCATCCTGGCGTTTCTGTTCGCGCTGCTGGTAGGGATCCCGCTGGGGATCTGCGCCGGGGTGATGCGCAATAAATGGCAGGATAAAACCATCAGTGCGCTGGCGCTGTTCGGCTTCTCCGCGCCGATTTTCTGGCTGGCGCTGCTGTTCACGCTTTTCTTCTCGCTGACGCTCGGCTGGCTGCCGGTGTCGGGTCGCCACGATCTGCTCTACCCGGTGCAGAATATCACGGGCTTTGCGCTGATCGATGCCTGGCTGAGTCCTTCGCCCTGGCGTCACGAGATGATCATCAGCGCGCTGACCCACCTGATTCTGCCGGTGCTGGTGCTGGCGATGGCCCCCACCACAGAGGTGATCCGCCTGCTGCGCAACAGCACCAGCGACGTGATGGATAAAAATTATATTAAAGCAGCCGCTACCCGGGGGCTGTCGCGCTTTACGGTGATCCGGCGGCACGTGCTGCATAACGCCCTGCCGCCGGTCATCCCGCGTCTGGGGCTGCAGTTTTCCACCATGCTGACGCTGGCGATGATCACCGAGATGGTGTTCAACTGGCCCGGACTAGGCCGCTGGCTGATCAATGCGATTCGTCAGCAGGATTATGCGGCTATCTCCGCCGGGGTGATGGTGATTGGCGGGCTGGTGATCCTGGTCAACGTCATCTCTGATGTGATTGGCGCGGCAATGAATCCGCTGAAACATAAGGAATGGTATGCCCTTAGATAATATCTATGCCGAGAAACGCCTGCCCAGCGCGTTTCGTCAGAGCTGGCACCATTTCTACGGCAATCCGATTTCGATGGTCGGGCTGTATGGCTTTGGCGCCCTGCTACTGCTCTGCCTGTTCGGCGGGCTAATCGCGCCTTACGGCATCGATCAGCAGTTCCTGGGGTATCAGCTGCTGCCGCCGTCGTGGTCACGCTATGGCGACGTCTCCTTTTTCCTCGGCACCGACGATCTTGGGCGGGATGTGCTGAGCCGCCTGCTGAGCGGTGCAGGCCCGACGGTAGGGTCAGCGATGCTGGTCACGCTGTTCGCCACGCTGGGCGCCCTGATACTGGGCGTGCTGGCCGGCATGACCCACGGCATCCGTTCGGCGGTAATGAACCACGTACTGGATACCCTGCTCTCTATTCCTTCACTGCTGCTGGCGATCATTGTCGTGGCTTTTCTCGGACCGCGACTGGAGCATGCGCTGCTGGCGGTCTGGCTGGCGCTGATGCCTCGCCTGGTGCGTGAGATATACAGCGCGGTGCATGATGAGCTGGAAAAAGAGTATGTGGTCGCCGCGCGTCTGGACGGGGCCAGCGGCCGCAACATCCTGCGCTACGCCATTATGCCGAACATTCTGCCGCTGCTGATCACGGAAATCACCCGTGCGCTGTCGATGGCGATTCTGGACATTGCCGCACTCGGCTTTCTCGACCTGGGCGCGCAGCTGCCCTCACCCGAGTGGGGCGCGATGCTGGGCGACTCGCTGGAGCTGATCTACGTGGCCCCCTGGACCGTGATGCTGCCGGGCGTGGCGCTGATGGTCAGCGTATTGATTGTTAACCTGCTCGGTGACGGCATCCGTCGCGCCGTCGAAGCGGGAGTGGAATAGATGCCGTTACTCGATATCCGTAATCTCACCATCGAATTTATGACCGCTGACGGACCGGTCAAAGCGGTGGACCGCGTAAACCTGACGCTGGGCGAAGGGGAAATCCGCGGTCTGGTCGGGGAGTCCGGCTCAGGCAAAAGTCTGGTGGCAAAGGCCATCTGCGGCGTAACCAATGACAACTGGCGCGTGACCGCAGATCGTATGGTGTTTGATGATGTGGATCTGCTGCGCCTGACGCCGCGCGAGCGCCGCCGTATTATCGGGCATAACGTCTCGATGATTTTTCAGGAGCCGCAATCCTGTCTCGATCCCTCCGAAAGTATCGGTCGTCAGCTGATGCAGGTAATCCCGCGCTGGACGTATAAAGGGCCGTGGCTGAAACGTTTCTGGTTCTGGCGCAAAACCCGGGCCATCGAGCTGCTGCATCGCGTCGGTATCAAAGACCACAAAGATATCATGCGCAGCTTCCCCTATGAGCTGACCGAAGGCGAGTGCCAGAAAGTGATGATCGCCATTGCGCTGGCGAATCAGCCGCGTCTGCTGATCGCGGATGAACCGACCAACGCCATGGAGCCGACCACGCAGGCGCAGATTTTCCGCCTGCTGAGCCGCCTGAATCAGAATAACAACACCACCATTCTGCTGATCAGTCATGACCTGCGCACCATGAGCCAGTGGGCGGATCGGATTAACGTGATGTACTGTGGCCAGACGGTGGAAACCGCGCAGAGCGACGATCTGATGAGCACACCGCATCACCCCTATACCCAGGCGCTGATTCGGGCGATGCCCGATTTCGGGCGTGCGCTGCCGCACAAGAGTCGTCTCAACACCCTCTCCGGGGCGATCCCTTCGCTGGAGAGCCTGCCGATAGGTTGCCGGCTGGGGCCGCGTTGTCCTTATGCCCAGCGCAAATGTATTGAAACGCCGAGGCTGACCGGCAGCAAAACGCATCTTTACGCCTGCCATTTCCCGCTCAATATGGAGGGCCAGTAACATGGAAACCCTGCTGGAAGTGCGCAACCTGAGTAAAACGTTTCGCTATCGCACCGGTTTGTTCCGCCGTCAGCATGTCGAGGCGGTGAAATCGGTGAGCTTTACCCTGCGTGAAAGGCAGACGCTGGCCATCATCGGTGAGAACGGGTCAGGAAAATCCACCCTGGCGAAGATGCTCAGTGGCATGGTCGCGCCGACGGAGGGTGAGATTCTGATTGACGATCATCCGCTGACCTTCGGCGATTATGGCTACCGCAGTCAGCGCATCCGCATGATTTTTCAGGACCCCTCCACCTCCCTGAATCCGCGCCAGCGCATCAGTCAGATTCTTGATTTTCCGCTGCGGCTCAACACCGATCTCAATGCGGAAGCGCGCGAGAAGCGCATCATCGCAACCCTGCGGCAGGTGGGATTACTGCGCGATCACGCCGGTTATTATCCCCATATGCTGGCCCCCGGTCAGAAGCAGCGTCTGGGTCTGGCCCGTGCGCTGATCCTGCAGCCCAAAGTGATCGTGGCCGATGAAGCGCTGGCCTCGCTGGATATGACCATGCGCTCTCAGCTGGTGAACCTGATGCTGGAGCTGCAGGAAAAACACGGTATCTCCTACATTTATGTGACGCAGCATCTGGGCATGATGAAACATATCAGCGACAAGGTGCTGGTGATGCATCAGGGCGAAGTGGTCGAGCGCGGCGGCACCGCGGATGTGCTGGCCTCGCCGCTGCACGATCTGACCCGACGCCTGATCAGCAGCCACTTCGGCGAAGCGCTGAGTGCCGAAGCCTGGCGACGCGAACGCTGATTTTGCTGCCCGTCGCGGAAATTGCGGGCCGGTTTACCTGATTTATGAGAGACGTGCTAGAATCCGCACGTCGATTAACGTCGGTCGCTTACTTTTTAATCATGCGGCCGCCAACAACAATGACCATAAGGATTACAGCTATGGGTTTTCTTTCCGGTAAGCGCATTCTGATTACTGGCGTTGCCAGTAAACTTTCCATCGCCTACGGTATTGCACAGGCGATGCACAAACAGGGCGCAGAACTGGCTTTCACCTACCAGAACGACAAGTTAAAAGGTCGTGTGGAAGAGTTTGCTAAAGATTTGGGTTCAGACATCGTGCTGCCATGTGACGTCGCAGAAGATGAGAGCATCAAATCTCTGTTCACTGAACTGGCAAAAACCTGGCCGAAATTTGACGGTTTCGTTCACTCTATCGGCTTCGCGCCTGGCGACCAGCTGGATGGCGACTACGTGAACGCCGTTACCCGCGAAGGCTTTAAAATCGCGCATGACATCAGTGCTTACAGCTTCGTTGCGATGGCGAAAGAGTGCCGTGAGATGCTGAATCCAGGCTCCGGTCTGCTGACCCTCTCTTACCTGGGTGCTGAGCGCGCGATCCCGAACTACAACGTGATGGGTCTGGCGAAAGCGTCCCTGGAAGCGAACGTGCGTTATATGGCAAACGCCATGGGCCCGGAAGGCGTGCGTGTTAACGCCGTCTCTGCAGGTCCAATCCGCACCCTGGCCGCCTCAGGCATCAAAGATTTCCGTAAGATGCTGGCGCATTGCGAAGCGGTCACCCCGATTCGCCGTACCGTCACCATCGAAGATGTCGGCAACTCTGCCGCGTTCCTCTGCTCTGATCTGGCAGGCGGCATCACCGGTGAAGTCGTTCACGTTGATGGCGGCTTCAGCATCGCCGCGATGAACGAACTGGAACTGAAATAAGTTCCCTGAGGGCGAGCCTGGCTCGCCCTCTTTTCTTGCCCCCGCCCCGCCTCACTCCCTGATTTTTCTGCCGTTATAGCGTAACGCTATTAATTATCACCGATCATTCTTTTGCCCCGGACCGGCCATCAGCGACGATAAGCCTGCCTTTCGGTTTATGCACATTTTCAGATTCTGCCGCCTGCATACCGAACCCGAATCTGCAAAAGGATTGATCATGGAACAACGCCGCTATCCGGGCCATAACCACTGGTTTTACGAGAGCCAGACCAGTCCACGAACCTCTCAGGCCGCGCCGCTGGTGCCCGAGGCCGCCCATATCGATGACCGCTTTCTGCTGGGCTGCCACGCCGATCACGCCGGGATGCATTTCCTGTTGCGCTCGCAGCAGCCCGCCCTGCTGGCCGCACGTGATCTGGCGCAGCTGCTGTTTCCCGATCGGGTGACCACGTCGCTCACCCATACGTTAACGCTCTACGACCGCCTCAGCACCGCCCTGACCGTCGCGCAGGTGGCGGGGATCCAGCGGTTGTGTAACCACTACTCTGCCCGCCTGAATCCGCTGCCCGGCCCCGACTCTTCACGCGAGAGTAACAACCGCCTGACCCAGATCACGCAATACGCCCGTCAGCTGGCGATGCAGCCTGAGCTGATCAACGGCAGCGCCATTACCGCGCTGGATGGGGTTGGCCTGACCGAGTCCGATATCGTGACGCTGAATCAGGTGATCGGGTTTGTCAGTTATCAGGCGCGGGTGGTGGCGGGCTTACAGGCACTGCAGGCTCAGCCGGTTCGCTGGCTGCCCGGCAGCACCGCGCCTCCCGATGCAGAGGCAACCGGCTTCGATCAGCCCGCCCGCTGGCAGCCGGTGCTGAAGCCGCTGGAGCTGCGTTATGCCAGCGCGGAGCAGCTCGCAGCAATCACCCGTTGCCAGTCACTGCCGGGTATGCAGGAGGCGGTCTGGGTGCTGGCACACGATCCTGCGGCGTTATATGGCTGGGCGCAGCTGCGTCAGCACCTCTCTGACGAACCTGCCTTGCCAGAGGCGGTCGCCGCCCGCATCCTCGGCAGTCGCTGGCTTTTCCGGCTGCTGGACGGTCAGGCGGGTCTGATTGAAGGGGTCGATGATGCCGGATCACGCGGCGCAGAACAGCAGATTATTGCACTGGCGGCGCAGCTGACCCGCTCACCGGAGCGCTTCAGCGCGGCCCATCTGCAACCCCTCATGGAAGCGGGCTGGGAGAATGATGCGCTGTTCGCGCTGATTCAGCGTGTCGCGATAGGCAACTGGAACAGTCGCCTCTTTTACGCGCTGGGCGAAGCGCAGTAATCGTAAAAAGTGCGAGGCTGCCGCCGGTTACATCGGCAGCCGCGCGCGCGCTTCATCGAAAAAGTGCTGGGCCAGCGGGGTGGCACGGCCCGGCTCGGCGATAACCAGCGCCGCCTGACGTGCCATGGGTGGCAGCGTGATGGCGCGCTGCTGCAGCCCCTGAAGTGAAGCGGGCAACAGATGCCCCACTGGTGAAACCAGCAGCCCCAGCCCGACCTGGGCGCACTGCATCAGCTGCATGACGGACGCGCTCTCGACAATCACCCGTGGCACCAGTCCCGCCTCACGAAAGGCCATGTCGAGATAACGGCGAAAATAGCGGGTCGGCTCCGCCAGGCAGAGCGGCTGCTGCGCCAGATCCGACAGCGCCAGCGGCGTATCACCCACCAGCGCCGGGAAATGGTCAGGATGGAACACCGCTTCAACGCCGCGGTCCGCCAGCAGCTCGGTCTGAAAATGGAGTTCGCGCAGGGTCGCCATCTCAAAAAAGCCGATGCCGACATCCACGGTGTGACTGTTGAGCGCATCCAGCAGCTGATCAGCGCTCAGCACCGCGATGCGGTAGTCGAGTTGCGGATATCTCTCCTGGACCACTTTCAGCAGCAGCGGCAGGGCCATGCTGCACTGCGGAACCACTCCCACCCGCAGCGTGCCGTTTACCCCATGTTTCAGTGATTCGACTTCCAGCTTCAGCCCCTGATATACCGAAACGATTTCCCGCGCCCATGCCAGCACGCGATCGCCCTCTGGCGTAAATCCGGCGAAGTTATTACTGCGGTTAATCAGCGGCAGGCCCAGCTCGCGCTCCAGATTTTTCAGGCGCATAGAGAGTGTTGGCTGTGTAACGAAACTGGCTTCTGCTGCGCGCCCGAAATGGCGTTCGCGCTCCAGGTTACACAAATAAATCAGTTGTTTAATGTCGATTTTAATTACCAATCAATTAGTCAGGTGTTAATTAAATTTCCATCTGGTGTTTTACGTACTACGCGATGACCTAAATGAAATTTCACCTCAGATTTCTTTTCTTCTCACATCATACTATGCCTGTTGCAGGTGAGCTTCAAATTGTGGGTCGGTTTGACTTTAACACTGACAGAACTTCAGCTGTAACTTTACCCAACACGATAATGCCCTGTAGTCCATGAACCTGTGTATTAATAAACAGCTGTATCGATAGATGGATTTAAACAAGGCGAAACAGGAGGCACGGCTGGTGCTGAATTTGTGCACTACAGCGCGGGCGCAGCCTCATTTTACAAGGTGAACATACATAACGTGCTCACGCTTCGCTATTGCCATATTCATCACTATCTATTGGCCCGGAACACTGTATGGTGCGACTGTCAGCGAATGCTGATACTGAGATTTTTCCTTTTTGTCCCAATTCATGCCTGCGTAACGCGGGCTTTTTTGCGCTCTGATTTCGGTGGATAAACAACCATTAAAAGCGAGACGTAAGAGGTAAATTTTTTCTACGGCCTGGCGATACCTGGCCCGGTCGGCGGGTTTTTATAAGGTAGAGATATTTTGAATTAAGGTGTCGTATGACTTAATAGGATAATGTTGTTGCTGATTTGCAGAACTGGCTATGTCAGGGCGTATGCACTTAGCATCATCGAAGCCTGTTAATGACCTATTGACACAGGTTATTATCATGGGCACTTGCAAAGTTGTGCTGGAGACTTCCAATTGGTATGCAAATAAGACAAGGAGTGTATGATATGCCCGTTATCCCGCATGAAGTGGAGATGCAGCAGCCTGAGAGCCAGCGTGAATATTTCAGGCAGAGATTGCAGCATGACAGGAACGTCTCTCTACATTACCCTCGCGACACTGACGCGATCTATCAGAAAGAGGAAGGTAAGTGATCATCCTTTTCATTCCGTCCCTTATCAGCCTGCTTGTCTCTAAAGCCGAGGAGAAAGGCTCTCCTTTGACTAAAGAGGAGGTGTTGGCTATTCGTGATAATGCCACGGCTATTGTCACGGATGCTGAAGGAGTTTTAGCTGTGGCTGAGCGTCGCGGGTATCAGGATATCGACCCGGAACATTGCTGGGAGGAATGGCTGGACTTTAATAAGCAGGATTAAGGTTCACAACATGGGGCCGATGAGTTTTCTAAGGTGAGCGGCCCCGGCTTATCAGATTTTGCTCAGCAACTGCCGGGCCATCAGCTTGCCGTCTTTACCGGCCGGCGGAAAATGGCGTTCAGCGCCAGGCAGATCAGGCCGAACCCCACCAGCAGCAGAAAGTCGTAGCTGAGCAGCCTGTAGAGCCCTATTCCGGCTATACCGCCCGCCAGGAATGCGAGCAGCGTCAGCACATGCAGCCGCAGCCGGCTCAGGTAGAGCGGTGCCTCTTTCGGGGAGATTTTACGTCGCAGCACCTCAAACAGCATCGCCAGCTCAATCCCGATATCGGTCGCCGTGCCGGAGACATGGGTGGTACGGACGCGGGCGTCCGAAATCCGTGTCACCACCGCATTCTGCAGCCCCATCAGAAAGCTCAGGCTCAGGATTAACACCACGCCCGGCGACAGCGGCGGAAAGTGATTTTCTATCACCCCCAGTACCATCAGCGCAGCGCCTTCAGCCAGGATGACAAAGGCATAAATAGTGCGGATGTTTCTGCGGCGACCGGAATTGATAACCAGGGTGGAGAGCGCCGACCCGGCGATGAAGAGGATGACGATGGCGAGAAAAAAGAGGCCGGTTCCCGGATTCGCTTTTGCCAGATGATCGGAGAGCAGCGAGACATTGCCGGTCATGTTGGCAGAAAAGAAACCGACAATCTCAAAGGCGGCGGTGTTCAGCGCCCCCGCAGCGGCCGCCAGCGTACAGGCCAGACGGGTGTCGGCGCTGTGGCTGCGGGCACTTTCTGTACTGATTAGCATGACCACCACATATTCAGAGGAAAGCCTTATCATCCGCCGATTCCCGGCCGGCGACAAGGCGCTGAATCAAACTCTCCCGGCGCACTGACCTCAGGGCAAGCTGCCCGGATAACATGCCTTACCGGCAGCAGGTTTCGCGCGGCACTGGCGCCGCGCGGAACCGCCGGTTAATGGCTGGCGAGACGGAACGTGGATACCGACTGCGTCAGGTACTGCACCTGCTCTTCCAGCGAGGCTGAGGCTGCTGCAGACTCCTGCACCAGCGCCGAGTTCTGCTGCGTCACGCTGTCCATTTCGGTCACGGCCTGTTCAATCTGACCGATGCCGCGACTCTGCTCATCTGACGCGGTAGAAATATGCTCCATCAGCAGGTTAACCTGGCTCACCGAGGAGATAATCGCGCTCATCGCCTCACCCGTTCGGCTGACCTGATCAGAACCGGCGTGAATGATGGCGACCGATTCGGCAATCAGGCTCTCAATCTCTTTAGCAGCCGTGGCGCTGCGCTGCGCCAGGTTCCGGACTTCGCCCGCCACCACCGCAAAACCGCGCCCCTGCTCCCCGGCGCGGGCCGCTTCCACCGCTGCGTTCAGCGCCAGAATATTGGTCTGGAAAGCGATGCTGTCGATAACGGTGGTGATCTCTTCAATCTTCTTCGAGCTGGCGTTAATCAGCCCCATTGAGACCACCACTTCCTGCGACACTTTCTCACCACTTTCGGCATTTTTCACCGCTTCACTGGTCAGGCGGCAGGCTTCAAAGACGTTTTCGGTATTCTGTTTCACCGTTGCGCCCAGCTGCTCCATGCTGGCGGCGGTCTCGGTCAGCGCGGCAGCCTGCTGCTCGGTGCGTGAGGCGAGATCGATGTTGCCCGCAGCAATTTCCTGTGATGCGGTGGAGACGGATCGGGTCGAGTCACGAACCTGCAGAATGATAGAGGTCAGCGCGCTGCGCATCTGCTCCAGCGAGCCCATCAGCAGCTGAATTTCACTGCGGGAGTTCGCCCTGACCGGGACGCTGCTGTCCAGCACGCCCGCCGCAATCAGCCTGCAGTGTTCCTGCGCATCATTCAGCGGAGAGAGCACGTAGCGCTTCATGAAGATATAGATCGCGATGATGATGGCAAAAAAGAGCACGCCAAACAGTCCCAGCAGGGTAATGCCGGTGGTGAAATGACTCTGCGCATCACTGTTGAGTTTTCTGGCGTAGGTTTCATGCTGCGCCAGCACCCGATCCAGAATAATTTCATACTGGCGATCCAGACGCACCACGGTGGCAATCTGGTTTTTGAATCGCAGCTGGTCGTGCGCTTCTGCTGCCTCAATTAACGGCTGCAGGCCCTGCTGGCGATAGGCCTGATAGGCCTGACGATAGGCTTCCGCTTCAGCCTCTTCGCCCGGCAGACGCGGCGCGTTCATATAGGCTTCAAACGCCGCATCCGCCTTACCGGCAACGGTGCGAACGCTGTCCAGCGTGGCCGGGTTATTCGCCTCACTGCCCTCGATCGACTTCATGTACTCCATCAGACGGACACGCAGCGTACGGCTGTGGTTGATAGGGTCGATCACCGACAGCACAACGCGGATCTCTTTGTTAACCGCATTCAGGGAGTGATTGCTCTGAACAAGCAGCCAGGTACTGATTGCCACGCTGGTAAGAAACAGCGCCAGCAGGAAAGAAAAAATAATCAGGGAGGACTTTTTTAACGACATCGCTACGTTCCGGAAATTGGGAGGATGAGTGGCTATATCGGCAAAAAAAAGCAGCCCATTAGGGCTGAACTTTTTTTAGTTACAATAAGCGGAGCGGCAGCGTGCAGCCTTTCTCCCCCTTTCCGGCAGACCGCCCGCTGATGACCCGAAACAGGCTGTCGCTAAGCTACGCCTAGCGCCCGCTTTACCTCACTGGCGACTTTCTCGACCTGCGGCCCGTAAATTACCTGAACATCATGCTCGCTGACGCGATTGACGCCGTTGGCACCGGTGCTCATCAGCGTCTGATCCACCACCTGATTCATCTCTCTGACCCGGACCCGCAGTCGGGTAAAGCAGCAATCGACATCCTCGATATTGGCCTGCCCGCCCAGCCCGCTGATAATCACCTGAGTGCGCTCATCCGCAGCGACCTGCTGCGGTTTCTCCTCTTCCGATTCCCGGCCCGGCGTTTCGACATGCATCCGGGTGATTACCAGCCGGAAAGCGTAGTAGTAGAGCGGCGCGTAGATGGCCCCCAGCGCCAGTGTCCACCACCAGTGCGTTTTCGCCCCACCCAGCATGCCGAACACCACCAGGTCGATGATGCCGCCCTGCACATTGCCAATCATCAGGTGCAGCATCGACATCAGCATGAAGGAGAGACCGGTCAGGAAGGCGTGCAGGAGATAGAGTACCGGCGAGACAAAAATAAAGCAGAACTCGAGCGGTTCCGTAATACCGGTCGTGAACGAGGTCAGCGCGCCCGCCATCACCAGCGCTTTGACCCGCTGTTTATGCTCTGGCCGTGCGGTGTGATAGATCGCCAGGGCAGCGGCGGGCAGGCCAAACATCATGACCGGAATTTTGCCCTGCGCCAGAAACTGCGTGGCGGTGCGCAGCGTCGCATCCGGGATCGACCCCGGATGGGTCAGCGACGCGTTGAAGATGTTGAGCGCACCGACAATGGTCTGGCCATCGACCACGGCCATACCGCCGATCGGGGTGAAGCGGACGGTTTCGTTGAGGATGTGGTGCAGGCCGGTGGGGATCAGAATGCGTTCAAATGCCCCCAGCAGGAACGCGCCATACTGGCCACTTTTGCCGATCATCGCGCCGATCCAGGCGATTCCCTGGCCGACGGTCGGCCAGACCAGCGCCAGCAGTACCCCCACCAGCGGCAGGCAGACGACGGTGACGATTGGCACAAAACGCCGCCCGCCAAAAAAACTGATCGCGGTGGGCAGTTGCTGGGTGTAAAAGCGGTTGTGCAGCGCGACCGTTATCAGCCCGGCAATCACCCCACCCAGCACGCTCATGTTGTAGGTAAAGACCCCCAGCATGCTGATATATTCCGCCGAGGTCATCATCGCCGTCGTCTGATCCATCCCCGCCTGCTGCAGAGCGGCCGGTGTGGTGGTGGCGGCCGTGATCCCTTTGGCCGCCAGGGTGGCGCTGATGCCGACATTCATCACGATGTAGCCAATCACCGCAGCAAACGCGGCCGTGGGCTTCTCCGCTGTTGCCAGCCCGATAGCACTCGCCACGGCAAAGAAGAGCGGCAGGTTTGTAAACAGCGCACCGGCGATCTTGCGGATAAAGCCGATGATGACCTGCGGCACCGCCATCTGAACAAACGCCTCACCGGTCACCGCCGGGTTCTGCATCGCCGCCGCCAGCCCGAGAAAGATCCCTGCGGCGGCGATCACTGAGATTGGCATCATTAGCGCTTTGCCGAACGCGTGGATCTGGCTGGTCAGCTGTTTCATGGTGTCGCGCCCTCTCTGATGATAAACAGCAAGTATTAGCCCGTTACCGGGAGAACTCCCGTTATCAGCGCGTTAAAACTGGGTAAAATCTGACCAGCATCACACTTCTGGCCGATGCACGATAAACGCCAGCTATCGCACCATTATGTCAATCAATTAGACAAGGTATGACGATAATTGCACACTCCCCTTCACCATCAGGCTATAACCTGATAACAATCATCAAACAATTATTCCTACTATAAAAAGCCTGCACTCAATATGAAATTTAAACGCCAAATCAAACCCTACCGCGCGGCTGCGGGCGGCTGGGGTTCACTGGAAGCCACCACGCGTTTCGTTCTTGACAGCAAAGCGGCACTGAAAAATATGCGCAACCTGATGCGCATGAACAAAGCACGCGGTTTTGACTGTCCGGGCTGCGCCTGGGGTGATGACAATAAAAGTACCTTCAGCTTCTGCGAAAACGGCGCCAAAGCGGTGACCTGGGAAGCGACACGCCGGGTGGTTGATACCGACTTTTTCGCCCGCCACAGCGTAACCACCCTCTACACCCAGAGTGACTACTTCCTGGAATATCAGGGTCGTCTGACGCATCCGCTGCGCTACAACGCCGAAACTGACCACTATGAGCCAATCAGCTGGGACGACGCCTTTGCGCTGATCGCGCAGCACATTAAGGCGATGGACAATCCGGATCAGATGGAGCTTTACACCTCCGGTCGCGCCAGCAATGAAGCCTCCTGGCTCTATCAGCTGTTTGGTCGCCTGGTGGGCACCAATAACTTTCCTGACTGCTCCAATATGTGTCACGAAGCCAGCGGCACCGGGCTGAAGCGCAGCATTGGCGTCGGGAAAGGCACCATTCGTCTGGACGATTTTGACCATGCGGATGCGATTTTTGTCTTTGGTCAGAACCCCGGCACCAACCATCCGCGCATGCTGCACAGCCTGCGTCACGCTGCCGACCACGGCGCAAAAATCGTGACCTTCAATACCCTGCGCGAACGCGGTCTGGAACGCTTTGCCGATCCACAGAAACCGCTGGAAGTGGTGACCTCTAAAGCCGGCACCATCAGCTCCTCCTACTACCAGCCGAATCTGGGCGGAGATATGGCCGCCGTGCGCGGCATGGTGAAATCCCTGCTGGAAACCCACCGTGCCCGCCTGGCGGCAGGTGAAAGCGGCCTGTTCGATCAGACCTTTATCAATGCCAAAACCAACGGCATTGAGGCCTACCTCGACGCCGTAGACAACACCAGCTGGATGCAGATTGTGGCGCAGTCGGGCCTGACGCAGGCGCAAATCCGTGAAGCGGCGGCTATCTATCAGAGCGCTGACCGGGTGATCTGCACCTGGGCGATGGGGATCACCCAGCACAAGCATTCGGTAGACACGGTGCGTGAAATCACCAACCTGCAGCTGCTGTTTGGCCAGCTGGGCAAAAAAGGCGCAGGCCTCTGCCCGGTGCGCGGTCACAGTAACGTGCAGGGCAACCGGACGATGGGCATTGATGAAAAACCGACGCAGGCGTTCCTGGATGCGCTGGGCAACCATTTTGGTTTCGAGCCACCGCGTGCCGCGGGCCACAACACCGTTGAAGCGCTGAATGCCATGCTGCGTGATGAAGTTAAAGTGCTGATTGCGCTGGGTGGCAACCTGGCCGCGGCGGCGCCCGATTCACCGCGCACGGAAGAGGCGTTATCGCGCTGTGGTCTGACCGTACACATCAGCACCAAGCTGAACCGCAGCCACCTGGTGCCAGGTCATGAAGGGCTGATTCTGCCGACCCTGGGCCGCACGGAACGTGACCGCCAGGCGACCGGCAATCAGTTCATTACCGTCGAAGACTCGTTCAGCATGGTGCACGCCTCCGAAGGGATCGGCATTCCGCTGGCGGAGACGCAGCGCTCTGAAACGGCCATCGTCGCCGGGATCGCGCAGGCGGTGCTGGGTGATGACAAAGTGAAGTGGCGCGACCTGGCGGGTGACTACAACCTGATCCGCGACCATATCGCCGCGACCATTCCGGGCTTTGCCGACTTTAACGCGAAATGCGATATTCCTGGCGGGTTCTACCTGGGCAATGCCGCTGCGGAGTTACGCTTCAATACGCCGAGCCAGAAAGCGGAATTTAATGCGTCGATGCTGCCGGACTCGCTGTTCCCGGCGCTGGAGCAGGCGGTGCCGTTTACCCTGCAGACCCTGCGTTCACACGACCAGTACAACACCACCATCTACGGCCTCGATGACCGTTATCGTGGCGTGTTTGGTCAGCGCGAAGTGGTGTTTATCAATCCGGACGATATGGCGGATCTGGGCTTTACCGAAGGCCAGAATGTCGATATCGAAACGCTGTGGAATGATGGCATCACCCGTCGCGTCAGCGGTTTCAAACTGGTTCCTTATAATATTCCGCGCGGAAATCTGGCGGCCTATTATCCGGAAACCAACCCGCTGGTGCCGCTGAACAGCTTTGGTGATGGCAGCGGTACACCGACCTCCAAATCGGTGCCCGTGAAGCTGGAACTCTCCCTGGCACAGGCCGATCAGCGCATCGCCTGATCGCCTGTCAGCCCCTATGAAAAGCCGGTTCGTCCGGCTTTTTGCCTTGCCGCGCGGCGTCGATTCGCGTAAAACTGTCAGCCGCATTCAGGCCACGAAACGTAAAAATTATGTTCCAGGATAACCCGCTGCTCGCGCAGCTGAAAGAGAAGCTCCATTCACAGACACCACGTGCAGAAGGCGTGGTAAAAGGCACCGAAAAAGGCTTCGGCTTTCTGGAAGTCGATGCGCAGAAAAGTTACTTCATTCCGCCTCCGCAGATGAAGAAAGTGATGCATGGCGATCGTATCGTCGCCGTGATCCACACCGATAAAGACCGCGAAAGTGCTGAACCGGAAACCCTGGTTGAGCCGTTCCTGAGCCGTTTTGTCGGCCGGGTACAGAAGAAAGACGATCGCCTGTCGATCGTGCCGGACCATCCCCTGCTGAAAGAGGCTATCCCGTGCCGCCCGGCGCGCGATGTCAGCCATGAGTTTGAGAATGGCGACTGGGCTGTCGCTGAAATGCGTCGTCATCCTCTGAAAGGCGACCGCGGTTTTTACGCCGAAATCACCGACTTTATCGTCAAAGCGGATGACCATCTGGCGCCGTGGTGGGTGACGCTGTCGCGTCACAACCTTGAGCGTGAAGCGCCGGATGTCAGCTTTGGCGAGATGATGGATGAGAATCTGACGCGCGAAGATCTGACCGCGCTCAATTTTGTCACCATCGACAGCGCCAGCACCCAGGATATGGATGATGCGCTTTATGTGGAAGCGCAGGCGGATGGCTCACTCTCCCTGACCATCGCTATCGCCGACCCGACCGCTTATGTTGCGGAAGGCAGTCAGCTGGATAAGCTGGCAGCGAAGCGCGCCTTCACCAACTACCTGCCGGGCTTTAACATCCCGATGCTGCCGCGCGAACTCTCTGATGATGTCTGCTCGCTGCGTCCGAATGTCCGCCGTCCGGCGCTGGCCTGCCGCGTCACCGTGGCCGCCGATGGCAGCCTGGCGGATGATGTCACCTTCTTTGCGGCCTGGATCGAGTCCAAAGCCAAGCTGGCTTATGATGACGTTTCTGACTGGCTGGAAAACAGCGGCAGCTGGCAGCCGGACAGTGACGCGATTGCAGAACAGATTCGTCTGCTGCATCGCCTCTGCCAGGCGCGCAGCGAGTGGCGTCAGACCCACGCGCTGGTGTTCAAAGATCGTCCTGACTACCGCTTCCTGCTGGGAGAAAAAGGTGAAGTGCTTGAGATCGTCGCGGAACCGCGTCGCATCGCTAACCGCATCGTTGAAGAGGCGATGATTCTGGCAAACATCTGTGCGGCGAAGGTGCTGCGTGACCGTCTCGGCTTTGGTATTTACAACGTCCATGCCGGTTTCGATGCCACCAATGCTGAACAGGCCGCCGCAGTGCTGGCGAATCACGGCATCACCGTGGATGCTCAGGCGATTACTACCCTGGAAGGCTTCCGCGTACTGCGTCGTGAACTCGATGCCCAGCCGACGCCATTCCTTGACAGCCGCATCCGTCGCTTCCAGACCTTTGCCGAGATCAGCACCGAGCCGGGCCCGCACTTCGGGCTGGGACTGGAGGCGTACGCTACCTGGACCTCACCCATCCGTAAGTTTGGCGACATGATCAACCATCGCCTGCTGAAAGCGATTATCCGTGGCGAGACGATCGCCCGTCCGGACGATGCCGTGACGGTCACGATGAGCGAGCGCCGTCGTCTGAACCGCATGGCCGAGCGTGATGTGGGTGACTGGCTCTACGCCCGTTATCTTGCGCCGTTTGCCGGCACCGATCGTCGCTTCAGCGCCGAGATCATCGACGTGTCACGCGGCGGTATGCGTGTTCGTCTGCTGGAGTATGGCGCGGTGGCCTTTATCCCTGCTCCGTTCATTCACGCGGTGCGTGATGAGATGGTCTGCAGCCAGGAGAATGGCAGCGTTCAGATTAAAGGCGAGGTGGTTTACCGTGTGACTGACGTGATTGATGTCACCATCGCCGAAGTCCGCATGGAAACCCGCAGCGTCGTGGCGCGTCCCGCCGTCTGAGTTCCGGCTGACTTATGCCATCTGGCGGGATAACTTTGGTTATCCCGCCCGTTCCCGCCCCCGTTCAGGTTGCAAACAGGTTATATTTGTACCCCGCTTCACACTTCTCCACTGATTAACTTTCACTTACATTCCATTACATTAAGTTTAACTCGTTGTTTTCGATCGCCTTCCTCTCGATCCCTACAAGGAGTTAGTCATGAAAAACGTCAAAACCAGCGCGATCTGGTTAGTGGTGGCGTTAATCGGCGCAGGCGCTTTTGCCATGCTGGCCCTCAGCCGCGGCGAACACGTCAACGCAGTCTGGCTGGTGATAGCCGCTGTCGCCTGTTACAGCATCGCGTATCGTTTCTACAGCCTGTTTATTGCCCGTAATATCTTCGAGCTGGACGATCGCCGGATGACCCCGGCCGAGCGGCTGAGCGACGGGCTGGATTATGTCCCGACCAATAAATGGGTGCTGTTCGGTCATCACTTTGCGGCGATTGCCGGTGCCGGCCCCCTGGTCGGGCCGATTCTGGCGGCGCAGATGGGCTTTCTGCCCGGTACTATCTGGATCCTTGTGGGAGTAATGCTGGCGGGCGCGGTTCAGGATTTCCTGATCCTGTTTATCTCAACCCGCCGGGATGGTCGTTCGCTGGGTGAGATGGCCCGTCAGGAGCTCGGCGCGTTTGCCGGTGTGGTGACCATGCTCGGCGCGCTGGGCGTGATGATCATTATCCTGTCGGCGCTGGCGCTGGTGGTGGTGAAGGCGCTGGCTAACAGTCCGTGGGGGCTGTTTACGATAGCCGCCACCATTCCTATTGCGCTGTTTATGGGTCTCTACATGCGCTTTATCCGTCCGGGTAAAATCGCGGAGGTATCGCTGATTGGCTTTGTGCTGATGATGGCGGCGATTATCTATGGCGGCGATGTGGCGCAACACCCCTACTGGGGCCCCTTCTTCACCCTGAAAGGCACCACGCTGACCTGGGTGCTGGTCATCTACGGCTTTATCGCCTCAGTGCTGCCGGTCTGGCTGCTGCTGGCACCGCGTGACTATCTCTCGACCTTTCTCAAAATCGGCGTGATTGTCGGCCTGGCGGTGGGCATTGTCTTTGCCATGCCGGAGATGAAAATGCCGGCGGTGACCCGCTTTATCGACGGCACCGGCCCGGTCTTCTCCGGGGCGATGTTCCCCTTCCTGTTTATTACCATCGCCTGTGGCGCGATCTCAGGCTTCCATGCGCTGGTGTCCAGCGGCACCACGCCTAAACTGGTGGAGCGCGAAAGCCATATCCGCTTTATTGGCTACGGCGCGATGCTGATGGAATCTTTTGTGGCCATTATGGCGCTGATCTGCGCCTCGGTGCTGGACCCCGGCGTCTACTTTGCCATGAACTCGCCAGCGGCGCTGATTGGTACCACCGTGGAGAGCGCCTCACAGGTGATTAACGGCTGGGGCTTTGTGGTGACGCCTGAAATGCTGAGCGGCATCGCCCGTGACGTGGGCGAAGGTTCAATTCTGTCGCGCGCCGGCGGTGCGCCAACCTTCGCCGTGGGGATGGCCCATATCATCACCGAGATCTTTAACAGCCGGGCGATGATGGCGTTCTGGTACCACTTCGCCATCCTGTTTGAAGCGCTGTTTATCCTGACTGCGGTCGATGCCGGCACCCGCGCCTGCCGTTTTATGGTGCAGGATCTCGTGGGCACCGTGGTGCCTTCCATGGCGAACAACCGTTCCTGGCTGGGTAATATGGCGGGCACCACCGTCGCCGTTGCGGGCTGGGGCTTCTTTGTTTATCAGGGCGTGGTGGATCCACTGGGCGGCATTAATACGCTCTGGCCACTGTTCGGTATCGGTAATCAGATGCTGGCGTCGATGGCGTTGATCCTCGGCACCGTCGTGCTGTTCAAGATGAAAAAGCAGCGCTACGCCTGGGTCACCATCCTGCCCACCGTCTGGCTGTTTATCACCTCCATGACCGCAGGCTGGCAGAAAATCTTTCATGAGAAACCCGCTATCGGCTTCCTGGCGCAGGCCAGCAAGTTCCGCAAAGGCGTGGAGGACGGCGTGATCATCGCCCCGGCAAAAAGCGTGGCGGACATGCAGACCATCGTGTTCAGCAATCAGATCAACGCGGCGCTGTGTGCCTTTTTTATGCTGGTGGCCGTGACGATGCTGATCGCCGCGTTCTTTGTTATCCGCAAGGCGCTGCGCAGTGACACGCCAACCACCCATGAGTCATCGGTGGCGCTGCGTAACAAGGAGGTGCGCCATGTCTGATGCGATTCATCAGTTCCAGCGGCCGCAGGGGAAATGGCAGATTATCGGCTGTCATCCCCTTACCGCCTCTGCTCCTGTCGCGTTCAGCTGGCGCGGCTTCTGGCGCGGCCTGCAGCAGTGCTTTCGCTTAATGGTCGGGGTACAGGATTATGAAAACTATCTGCAGCATATGCGGCAGCATCATCCTGGCCAGCCGACAATGAACGAGCGCGATTTCCACCGTTACTGTCTGGATGCGCGCTTCCCGAGTCAGGCGGGAAAACTGGGGAAATGTCCCTGCTGATCATCGCTTAATGCCCCGCACCGTCGGGGCTTTTTTGTGCCATTCTTATCTGGATGGAAAAATATATTTGGTTTGCATCTTGTGCTGGCGTCAGATGATGAATACTGTTGCTAAAATAATGAGATAACGCCTGCAGAGCACTTCCCGGAGGAAGTTTCCATGACCGATGAACAAGGGCAAACCTTGTTGTACACCCTGTTTGGTACAACCAGCCCTCATTGGCGTCTGACCGCGGACAGCGATGCGCTACATTTTGCTGAAGATGAGTCGTCACAGACCAATATCGCCCTGCCGCTGACCCCCGGCCAGGCCGCGATGATTCGCGCGATGCCCGTCATCACGTCAAGCATTAACCTGACCATGACCTTACAAGGCATTGATGTGCCTATGCATTTTGTCGGGCGTAAAGTGAACCAGGCATCCTGGGCTGGCACCGCCTCCGCCTGGGGCGACACCTCGGCGGTTGCACGCGATTTAACGCTGGGACTCTCTTTCGCCGAACAGGTGGTTTCTGAAGCCAATTCGGTGATTGTCATCCTCGACCAGCGCGGCAATATTCAGCGTTTTAACCGCCTCAGTGAAGAATATACCGGCCTGAATGAGCATGAGGTGATTGGCCGCAACGTCTTCCAGCTCTTTATGACCAAACAGGAAGCGTCCCAGTCGCGCCGCAACATCGCGGGCTTCTTTCGCGACGGCAACTCCTATGAGGTCGAACGCTGGGTCAAAACCCGCAAAGGCCAGCGACTCTTTCTGTTTCGTAATAAGTTTGTTCACAGCGGCAGTGGCAAAAATGAAATTTTCCTCATCTGTTCCGGGACCGACATCACCGAGGAGCGTCGGGCTCAGGAACGGCTCCGGGTACTGGCTAACACCGATACGGTGACCGGTTTACCCAATCGTAACGCCATCCATCAACAGATTAGCCTGGCGCTGGAGCGTTCCGGGGGAGATGAGACCGGTGTGGTTTACCTGGATCTCGATAATTTCAAGAAAGTGAATGACGCCTACGGCCATATGTTTGGCGACCAGCTCCTGCAGGCGGTGTCGCTGGCGATCCTGAGCTGTCTGGGCAAAGATCAGACGCTGGGCCGGCTGGGCGGTGACGAGTTTGTGGTGCTGGCCGAGCACACCAGCCAGGCCGCGCTGGAGGCGATGGCCTCACGCATTCTGGAGCGGCTGCGTCAGCCGTTCCGTATCGGCCTGATCGAAGTCTACAGCGGCTGCTCAATCGGCATCGCGTTCGCGCCGCTGCATGGCGAAGATCGTGAAAGCCTGATTCGTAATGCGGATACCGCGATGTATCACGCCAAAGAGAACGGTCGCGGCAAATTCTGCGTTTTTGCCGCCGAGATGAACCAGCGGGTTTTTGAATACCTCTGGCTGGACACCAATCTGCGCAAGGCGCTGGAACTCGACCACTTGCTGGTCTACTACCAGCCCAAAATCGACAGCGATGGCGAAGTCCGCAGTGCGGAAGCCCTGGTTCGCTGGAACTCACCGGAACGGGGCCTGGTCTCGCCGGCCGATTTCATTCCCTATGCCGAAGAGTCGGGACTGATTGTGCCGCTGGGCCGCTGGGTGATGCTCAACGTGCTGAAGCAGATCATTGCCTGGCGCCAGGAGGGCATTTTTCTGCGCGTCGCCGTGAACGTCTCAGCCCGCCAGCTGATCGATCAAAGCATCTACACCGACCTGAAACAGGCGCTGCATGAGGCGGGGCTTACCGACTGCCCCATCGACATCGAGCTGACTGAAAGCTGCCTGATTGAGAATGAGACCGAGGCGCTGAAGCTGATGAAGCAGTTTCAGGATCTGGGCGCGAAGATTCATCTTGATGACTTCGGCACCGGTTACTCCTCGCTGTCGCAGCTGGCCCGTGTGCCGATTAATGCCATCAAGCTCGATCAGAGCTTTATCCGCAATATTAGTACGCAGCCGGTTTCCCAGTCGCTGGTGCGCGCCATCGTCGCCGTTGCCAAAGCGCTCGATTTGCAGGTCATCGCGGAAGGCATTGAAACCCCGGATGAAGAGTCGTTTGTTCTCAAAAGTGGTGTGGATGGGCGTCAGGGTTACTACTACGCAAAACCAATGCCCGCGGAGCAATTTGGGCATTGGCTGGCTAAGCATCCTGCCCGCGTTTAACGCTGAGTCCGGTTATCCCGCTTTACGCAGTGATGCGCTGTGGCGGTTTTGTAACTGAACCAGGCGTTCCATGTAAGCAATGTCTTTAGGTTCGAGCGTAAAGGCGTAATCGACCCAATCCTCGGTAATATCCATCAGCTCGGCGCGTGACAACTGCAGCACGCGCTGACGCGCTTTCAGCATCGCCCGCACGCCATTCAGCTTCGGCCGTAAGGTATCGATAAAGGTGCGGGTAGCACGGTAGCTGTCGCCCGGCTGGAAGACTTTGTCCACCAGACCGCGCGTTTCATACCACTCTGCACTGTGGGACTCCCCTTCACAGATTAACTCCTCGGCCAGTTTCATGCCGGAGCGACGTGCCACCAGCGAGTAACCGCCCATGCCAGGGAACAGGTTAAAGGCGATTTCCGGGAACCCCATCCGCGCATTGTTTTGCGCCAGAATGAAGTGATGCGCCAGCGCCGCTTCGAATCCTCCGCCCAGGGCACTTCCCTCGATCATCGCCAGCGTTACCGCCCCCGTATCAAATCCGCGCGCCGCCGAGTGGATGCAGTCCACGCAGGCACGGGCATAGGCCCGCAGCGCCTCACGGCGGTTATTGCGGATGCACTCGACGAAAAAGCGCAGATCGCCACCGGCGTTGAACATCTGCGGCACCAGTGACCCGGTGACCCAGAAATCGATGGGCAGACCAGAACGCTGTGCGGCGTAGCTCAGATTCATGATCTCCTCAATCAGTTCATGGTTGAAACTCGGGCGCGGCTGCGCACGCAGCATCATCCACATCGTCCGACGCCCTTCTTCGTAATAGGCGACTAACTGCGTGGTGTTGCCGGCTTCGGTAAATAATCTGCAAGTGGGTTGGTTAATTACTGTCATTGTCTCATCCTCTGTTTATATTTGATGCGTTTAATACGCGACATCAGCGTAATGCAGAGTGAGGCCAGACCAAATGAGAGATTGATTTACAACACAAAATCCAGAGTGATCCCTGACAGGCTCGTCAGAAATAGATTAGGCACGTTACACATTGTCAGCATGCGGTCAGGCAGCACCAGGCCGATGCTTAACGCGCACTGAATAGATAAAGCGGACCGGCGTGCAGTCATCCGGCAGTCGTCTTAAAAAGGGGTGGCCGCAGGTTTCGTCTATTGAAAAGTCAGAAAAAAACAGAACAGAGAACGTGCCACCCGGCGTAAAGCCGATAAAAAAAAGGACGCCGAAGCGTCCTGATGATTATTTCTGCCCGTACCAGGCATTTTCGCCGTGCTTTCGCAGGTAGTGAAGGTCAAGCAGCGGTTGCTGGATGGGCGGCAGGTTTGCCGTCAGCTGCTGGCTGAATAAGCCCATGTAGGCCACCTCCTCCAGCACGACGGCGCTGTGGACAGCCGCGTGGGCATCCTTCCCCCAGGCAAACGGGCCATGCGAGTTGACCAGCACCGCCGGAATCGCGGAGGGAGACAGGCCACGCTGCGCAAAGGTCTCGATAATCACCTCTCCGGTGTTCCACTCATAATCGTGCTGAATCTCTTCGCTGCGCATGGAGCGGGTACAGGGGATCTCTCCGTAGAAATCATCGGCATGGGTGGTTCCCCAGGCGGGAATCGGTCGTCCTGCCTGCGCCCAGATCGTCGCATGCCGTGAATGGGTATGGACGATGCCACCCACCTCTGGCCAGGCGAGATAGAGCGCCCGGTGCGTCGCGGTGTCCGATGAGGGACGCTTGTCGCCCTCCACCACTTCGCCCGTCGTGAGATCGACCACGACCATGTCGTCGCGCTTCATGACCTCGTAGCGCACGCCGGAGGGTTTAATCACCAGCAGGCCCTGTTCGCGGTCAATCGCGCTGACATTGCCCCAGGTGAAGGTCACCAGGTTGTATTTGGGTAGATCCAGATTCGCTTCCAGAACCTGTTGTTTAAGGTGTTCCAGCATGCCTCTTCTCCTGCTGACAATCGTCCCTGAATTTTGCGGAGTTGGCCGCCAAAGGGTTATGGAGCGATTAGCTATAAACGCAGAAGGAATGGCTGTGAATGCAAAAATGTGCCGTGATTTAAGAATTTTCTATCTTCGGAATTTCCGCAGAACGATTAAAATTCTCTCCGGCAATGCATGGACCTGTTGGGACAGCATGGCTACTCATCCGCTACAAACGGTTTGTCCATGGTGATCACATTTCGATGCCGTCACGGACGCGGCAATGATGCGGCACAAGCGGGCTGAGTCAATATCGGAGCTATACTAAGAGTGTTGCCTCTGTGAGCACATCAAAGGAGAAGTGTATGACAACAACAATGAAACGAATCACTGCCGTTGTACTGGCGACCACCTTAGCCGTCGCACTGAGCGGCTGCTCTAACTGGTCCAAACGTGACCGTAACACCGCGATTGGCGCGGGTGCGGGTGCAATTGGGGGTTCAGTTCTGACCAATGGTAGCGCACTCGGAACAGTCGGCGGCGCCGCCGTGGGTGGTATTATCGGTCATCAGGTCCACTAAGGACCTTATTAAAACTATAATCGGCTACGCTAAGCATCTGCGTTACAATCGGGCTACGTCTGTAGCCCGATTTTTTATCAGCCGCCCGCCAGTTTCACCTTCATGCCTTTGGCTTCCAGCAGACTTTTCAGCAGATCGCGTTTATCGCCCTGAATCTCGATCACACCCTCTTTAACGGATCCGCCACAGCCGCACTTCTTTTTCAGCTCCGCCGCCAGCAGTGCCAGTGCCGCATCATCCAGGTCAATCCCGCTAATCAGGCAGACCCCTTTGCCTTTACGGCCGCTGGTCTGACGCTGGATGCGCACAATGCCATCCCCTTTGGGGCGTTCCGCTTTCGGCTGCGGCTGGGTAATTCGGCCGCTGTCGGTTGAGTAAACCAGTGGATTATCATTGGCCATTAGCGTATCTCCAGAGAGTGCAGAATTGCCTGCAGTGCGGCAGCCGGATCGGCCGCCTGGGTAATCGGACGACCAATAACCATATAGTCCACGCCTGCCTGCTTCGCCTGCTGAGGCGTCATGATGCGGCGCTGATCGCCTGCCTCACTGCCTGCCGGACGAATCCCCGGCGTGACCAGCGCGAAGTCGTTGCCCATCACTTCTTTAAAGCGAACGGCTTCCTGCGCGGAGCAGACGACGCCATCCAGCCCGCAGGCGTGAGTCAGTTTCGCCAGTCGCTCCGCCTGCTCAGCCGGCGAGAGCGTGATGCCCAGCCCTTTCAGATCGTCGGCATCCATGCTGGTCAGAACGGTGACCGCAATCAGCAAGGGGGCATCGTTGCCATAAGGAACCAGCGCTTCACGCGCCGCATTCATCATCCGCGCCCCGCCGCTGGCGTGGACGTTGACCATCCAGACACCGAGATCGGCCGCAGCCGCCACAGCATGCGCGGTAGTGTTAGGAATATCGTGAAATTTCAGGTCGAGGAAGATCTCAAAGCCGCGCTGCTGCAGGGTTCTGACTAGCGACGGGCCAAACAGCGTAAACATCTCTTTGCCCACCTTCAGGCGGCAACTGCGGGGGTCGATCTGGTCGACAAAACGCAATGCGCTGTCGAGGTCATGATAATCCAGCGCTACCAGAATCGGCGAGGCGGTCACGTGGTGGGGTGAAGGCATGGCATTTCCTCTGCAGTAGGCACCCGCAGGCGCAATAGACAAACGGCAAGCATTCTACCTGCGGCTCCGGAGCATCACAATCGCCGTGCCCCTCTGCCAGGCAATAAATGCACGGCTGCCTGTCCCCGGCGTCAGTTCACCCCTATAGTATGTTGTAACTACAATGCGCTGATAAGCACCGGACAGCGTCGGCCGGATTACTGGCCGTCGAGTCCCCGGATAGGCTTAACGGAAGACCAGGTGCGGCAGGATGGGCAGTGCCAGTAGAGCGCATGAGCGGTAAAACCACACTTCTGGCAGCGATAGCGCGGCTTGGTTCGAATCTGTTCACCCACCATGTCACGCAACACCATCAGGCTCTCTTTGGCACGGCCATCTTCGGCTTCAAGCAGGTTGAGATCCATCAGGCGATGGAACACCCGCATGGTGGGATGACGCTGCAACTGACGACTGATGTAGTTCTGGGCCGCCTCTGAACCCTGCTGCTGCTCAACAATATCGGAGAGATAGAGCTCCGCTGCCGCACCGGTGTTCTCATCGACGCAGCGCTGCAGAAACGCCGCCCAGGTTTCAGGCTGGTTGAGTCGCTGGTAGCAGGTTTCCAGCATCGCCAGTGTTTCACTGACCAGCTCTTTATCCTGATCCAGCACCCGCTGCAGATGCCCCACCGCACGGGCGAAATCCTCTTTTTCCATCAGGATACGGCCCATCATGATGGAGATGCGGGCACTGTTGCGATCGGCCGCCTCCCCTTTCTTCAGCAGGCTTATGGCACGATCCAGGTCGTCGCTGCTCATCGCCTGCAACGCCAGTTCACAGTAGAAATGAGCGATTTCGCCTTTCTGTTTCTCTTTGCCGAGCTTAACCAGCCGCTCTGCCACTTCAATCGCCTGCTGCCAGTCGCTGGTGGCCTGATGGATTAACAGCAGCTGCTGCAACGCCCCCACCCGAAAGTCGGTTTCATCGGTAAGCTGTTTAAACATATCTTCGGCACGGTCGTACAGGCCTGCCGCCATGTAGTCCCGGCCCAGTTGCTGCACGGCAAGCAGACGCTGCTCGTAGCTCAGAGAGGCACTTTCCATTAAAGCCTGATGGATTCGGATGGCGCGGTCTACTTCGCCACGCGACCGGAACAGATTGCCCAGTGTGAGGTGTGCTTCTACGGTGCCGCTGTCCTCTTTCAGCATATCCAGAAAGAGGTCGACCGCTTTGTCCTGCTGGTTGGAAAGCAGGAAGTTTACGCCAGCAACATATTCACGCGAGAGTCTGTTGGCTTCCTGTTGCTTATCCTGATGCGCGCTGCGGCGGCCCATATACCAGCCATACGCAGCCGCAACCGGCAGTAACAGAAACAGCAATTCATGCATCGGGGATTATTCCCGGCCGGCCGGAGAGGATGGCGTGGTCGCCAGCGCGGTGCTCTGTTCAATCTGCGTCTGCATACGCCTGATTTTACGGTTGGCATTCGCCAGTGCGACGCGGGTACGTAACCAGAACAGGCCGCAGATGACCCAGCCGAGGACAAACCCTGCGCCAAACAGTGATGCCAGTAAGGTCGAGATGCTGAACTCACCCTGCGCCAGCAGATAGTTAAAAGTAATGACCTGGTCGTTATGCGCGCCTAAGGTGACGGAAACAATGAAAATGACCAGTACCACTAAAAAAATCAGCAAATATTTCACAGTGCGTCCTGTTGTGAGGTTGTCAGGTAGAATTATGCCAAAACTACAGCAAAAATGCTGCTCCCAGCAGCATTGGCCGAGTCGCTTTTGCGCAAGACCGATCAATAATATGGGGTCTTAGCGGGGAATTACAATCAGGGCTCCCGCTGTGCCACCTCTTTTTGCTCTTCAGGTGGCAGCGTGAGCGGGCCGCAGACGCGCTGGGCCAGCCAGGTCGCCAGGGTCACCAGTATCCAGGAGATCACGGTGGCCATCGCCAGATCGCGAGGCCAGTGCATGCCGAGTAGCATCCGGCTCGCCATGACGCCCGTGGCCCAGAGAAAGATCACCACTACTGTTTTATAGTGACGGCGCGGCCAGAGCAGCCCTAAGGCCAGCAGCGCCCAGCTGGCCGCAAACATCGTATGGCCTGATGGAAAGGCAAAACCGGTTTCAAAAGCCCAGTGCCGTTTCAGCCAGCCGGGTATCTGCGTCTCATCGGCGATCAGCGACGTTACCATCTCACCACGCTGTTTGCGCTTCAGTTCATAAAAGGTTTTTTCATCCAGTCCGTGATGCTGTTCCAGCCAGATGACATAGGGACGCGGCTCCTGGATCTGCTCTTTGATGAAAGATTTGGTGTACTGCCCCGCCAGAATAGTGGCGTTCATGATCAGCAGCAGCAGGATCGCCGGCTTCAGGCGAAAGCGCAGGCACCAGAGCATCCAGGCGCTCAGCAGCACGCTGGTGACAATGCCCCACGGGCTGGTGACCGTTTCGGTCATGAAGAACAGCGTTTTCAGCAGGGCGTTACTTTCGCCGGGTTGCCAGCGCCAGCCGCTAAGCCAGACGGTAACGGGCATGATTAGCAGCAGCAGCATTCCCAGGGTGGTACGGCGCGAAATCTTAAACATCTCTTCCCTTATCCCGGTGTCAGGTCACAAAGCATGCATAACTTTAGCTTAAAAAAGAATAACATACCTGTTGCAGATTGGATAATTGTGCTTTATCAATGCAATTGGTATGAGAGATTACCAGCCCGACTCAGGGTTGTGGCACAATATTGCACGTTTGTCAGGCCACACTGGCCTGTGCACTATCATGATGATAGTGCATCCTCTGAAGGTTCTGGAGAGTCACATGCAGCTTAAACGGGTGGCAGAAGCCAAACTGCCCACGCCATGGGGAGATTTCCTGATGGTTGGTTTTGAAGAACTGGCAACCGGACATGACCATGTTGCCCTGGTCTTTGGCGATATCAACGATAATGAGCCGGTACTGGCGCGCGTTCACTCCGAATGCCTGACTGGCGACGCACTCTTCAGCCTGCGTTGCGACTGCGGTTTTCAGCTGGAAGCCGCCCTTAACGCCATCGCAGAAGAGGGTCGCGGCGTCCTGCTCTATCATCGTCAGGAAGGCCGTAATATCGGTCTGCTGAATAAGATCCGCGCCTATGCGCTGCAGGATAAAGGTTACGATACTGTCGAGGCGAACCATCAGCTTGGCTTTGCCGCTGATGAGCGCGACTTTACCCTGTGTGCCGACATGTTCAAACTGCTGGGCGTGAATGAAGTGCGCCTGCTGACCAACAACCCACGCAAAGTGGAGATCCTCAGCGAAGCCGGGATCAATATCGTGGAGCGTGTGCCGCTGGTTGTCGGTCGTAACCCGAAAAATGCGCACTATCTCGACACTAAAGCCGAGAAGATGGGACATCTGCTGCCAAAGTCGTAAGGACTGAGTGCGCTGACGAAGCCACATCCGGGCGAGCCTGACCGCCATGGCTAACGTAAAGCGCAGGGAAGACGGTCAGAAGAGGAAAGCGTCCCGCGCCAGGGACGGCGCGGGCCGAGCGGCCATGGATGGCTTAAGCGACTTTCCGATCTGACCGTCTTCCCTGTGCCGCTCCGGTCTTACAGCAGACTGGAACTTGCTCTTCAGCAAATTAAAGCCGGGTTTCCCCGGCTTTTTTGTCACTCAGTTCAGCATGTTGCGAATCACGTAATGCAGGATGCCGTCGTTGCGGTAATAGGTCAGCTCATTACCGGTGTCGATGCGACAGCGGGTATCCAGCTCTTCCTTGCTGCCATCGGCGCGGGTCAGTGTCACTTTAACGCTGCAGCCTGGCGTCAGGGCCTGCAGATTTTCCACGTCGATGCGCTCTTCGCCCGTCAGTCCCAGGCTTTTGCGGGTCACGCCCTGCGGGAATTCCAGTGGCAGGATACCCATACCAATCAGATTTGAACGGTGAATACGTTCAAACGATTCAGCAATGACGACCCTGACCCCCTGCAGACGCGGCCCTTTTGCCGCCCAGTCGCGGCTTGAACCGGAGCCATACTCTTTGCCGGCGATCACGGCCAGCGGGACACCGTCCGCCTGATACTTCATCGCCGCATCATAGATGGCCAGCTGTTCGCCACTCGGATAGTGTCGGGTATAACCGCCCTCCACACCCGGCACCATCTCGTTGCGGATACGGATATTGGCAAAGGTACCGCGCATCATTACCTCATGATTACCGCGCCGCGAACCATAGGAGTTAAAGTCGGTGCGCTCCACGCCGTGAGAGAGCAGATAGCGTCCGGCCGGACTCTCCGCTTTGATGCTGCCCGCTGGCGAGATATGGTCAGTGGTAACGGAATCACCCAGCACGGCAAGGATCCGCGCGCCGCGGATATCCTGCACCGGCTTCGGCTCTTTCTCCATATCATCAAAGAAAGGCGACAGCCGGATATAGGTTGACCCTTCGTCCCAGTCGTAAGTCGCCGCCTCGCTGACTTTGATCTGTTGCCACTCCGGCGTGCCGTCGAAGACTTCAGCGTACTCTTTATGGAACATATCGCTGGTGACCTGCTGCACCGCCGTGGCAATTTCTTCCGGGGTCGGCCAGATATCTTTCAGGTAGACCGGCTGGCCCTGCTGATCCTTGCCCAGCGGTTCCGTCTGCAGGTTGATCTTCATATTACCCGCCAGTGCATACGCCACCACCAGCGGCGGTGACGCCAGCCAGTTGGTTTTGATCAGCGGATGAATGCGGCCTTCAAAGTTGCGGTTACCGGAGAGGACAGCCCCGACGGTTAGATCGCCTGCTTTGATAGCGGACTCGATTTCATCTTTCAGCGGCCCGGAGTTGCCAATACAGGTGGTGCAGCCATAGCCGACCAGGTTGAAGCCCAGCTTATCCAGCCACGGGGTCAGCTGTGCCACGGCCAGATAGTCTGACACCACTTTAGAACCGGGAGCCAGGGAAGCTTTGACCCACGGCTGACGTTTCAGGCCGCGCTCAACCGCTTTCTTCGCCAGTAAACCGGCCGCCATCAACACGCTGGGGTTAGAGGTGTTGGTACAGGAGGTGATTGCACTGATTACCACGGCACCGTCGGAGAGGGTATGTGTCAGCCCGGTATCACTGTCGGTATAGGTGACATTTTTATGGGGTTTCTGCGCCTGGTTCACTTCCAGCTCGTTGCTGGCATCAAACGCGGCAGGCACATCTCCCAGCGACACCCGATCCTGCGGACGTTTGGGTCCGGCGAGGCTGGACTCCACGTCGTTCATATCCAGCGCCAGAGAGCTGGTAAAGCGCGGCTCATCCCCGGCATGACGCCACAGGCCCTGCGCTTTGGCATAGGCCTCCACCAGCGCGACCTGCTCAGCATCACGCCCCGTCAGCGTCATGTAGCTCAGGGTGACATCATCCACCGGGAAGAATCCGCAGGTTGCACCATATTCGGGTGCCATATTGGCAATGGTGGCGCGGTCAGCCAGGGGCAGATCGGCCAGGCCATCGCCATAGAACTCAACAAATTTGCCGACCACACCGTGCTTACGCAGCATCTGGGTCACGGTCAGGACCAGGTCGGTTGCCGTGATGCCGGCACGCAGTTTGCCGGTCAGCTTAAACCCAACCACATCCGGGATCAGCATAGAAACCGGCTGACCGAGCATGGCCGCTTCGGCCTCTATCCCCCCTACTCCCCATCCCAGCACGCCCAGCGCGTTGATCATGGTGGTGTGGGAGTCCGTACCGACCAGCGTATCGGGCCAGGCATACTCTTCACCGTTCAGGGTCTCATGCCAGATTGCCTTGCCGAGATACTCCAGGTTCACCTGGTGACAGATACCGGTGCCCGGCGGCACGACGCGGAATTTATCGAACGCTTTTTGCCCCCAGCGGAGAAAGACGTAGCGTTCATGGTTACGCTCCATCTCCAGCCGGACGTTCTCTTCAAACGCATCATCGTCGCCAAAATGGTCAACCGTCACGGAGTGGTCGATCACCAGATCGACCGGCGACAAGGGGTTCACCTTCGCGACGTCGCCGCCCAGCCGGTTCACCGCTTCGCGCATGGCGGCCAGGTCAACGACGGCCGGCACGCCGGTAAAATCCTGCATCAGAACACGGGCTGGCCGGTAGGCAATTTCGCGATCGGCATGCGCCTCTTTTTGCCAGTCAACCAGCGCCTGGATATCCTCCGCGGTGACGGAGTCGCCATCCTGCCAGCGCAGCAGGTTTTCCAGCAGAACTTTGAGCGATTTCGGCAGGTTATCGATATTGCCGAGGTGTTGAGCAGCGCGGGGAAGACTGAAGATATGATATTTTTTGCTGTCGACCTGCAGTATTTCCTGACTCTGCTCGCGTAGGGTAGACGACATAGCTCCTCCTTTCATTCATGGTCTTTAAACCTTAGAGAGACAAAGGTTTATGTTAAAGATAGTCCACAAATTCGTTAACGTTTTGATTACAACACAAATTGCTACAATCGCCCATAAACGAAAATGCCCCGTGAAAATCACGAGGCATCATAAAAAGGGGAGGTAATTCAGATTAAAGCGTTATCCACACCGCCGCAGACCAGAACGCAAAGGAGAACGCATACGCGCTAAGCCAGGACATTTTAATCATATTCATTTGGTTCACTCCTTCGCCGGAATCGGGCGTAAAAGTTTTTTGCGGTCACCTTACTCTGGCGACACCCTTGGGTCGTACTGGATGTGGAAAGGGGCATTTAAAAAAGCCCGCCGGAATGTCCGGTAATAAAAGAGCGGTGACTAAAGAGAGTCAGACAACGTTATTTAGTTTCAGGCTGCAAAAACGACTCAATAAAAAGTCGCTGGTTATCACTCAAATCCCATGACTCGGGGATAGACACTTTCTCGTCCTTTGCAAGCGGCTCTTTCGCTTTGCAGCTGACCGGCTTGGTCTGACGCGCCGTCAGAGAACGTTTATGGCTGAGTGTGTTTGCCCACATGGCTTTAGCCCCAGATACGCCAAATCATTAACGCGACAACCACCCAGAACAGCGCAGAGGCAGCGAATACGGTTAACCAGGCTTTGCGACGGGTGTTACCAGTACGCTCAACCTTGGTGCTTTTTACCGGGAAACCCGGTTCTACAGTCAGTCGTGTATTCATAGTTTCTGATAATCACTCTCAACAAAATGATTGATAACAACGATTAAGATTTAGGAGGAATCCTAAACGCGTTAAGGCCAAAAATCCAGTTATTTTTATTGAGTAAAACGATTAACGGTATTAATCAATAGTCTTAAATAACGCCAGAAATCATTAACAGCGGAACCACTCTTTAATTAAATGAAGCACTAATCAATTTGAGTTAATTCCATTTCAGATCCATTTAAAACTAAAGAGCAAACCCCAGAGCCTGATGTTTACTGGCTTCCAACATAGGCGGTTAACTGGAGTATGGGAATAATCCTGGCATGTCGCAAAGTGACATAGTTAAAAATGTGTTGTGATTCGCATTTAAGAAAGCCGAACCGGAAAACATGTGATCAATGTTTCATTTACAAAAAAATCATAAAAACTTTCAGTCTCATCTGGCGCTAAAGGCTGGCAACAAAAAAGGCTGCACCAGGCAGCCTTATGTTGTCGCGCAGGGGGTAAACCCTATTTAAACGGCAGCTTGATATCTTTAAACATCGCTTCAATGTCTTCATTAGAGCGGAGCGCAACGGCGGTATCCACCACGTCACGCGTCAGGTGCGGGGCAAAACGCTGGATGAAATCATACATATAGCTGCGCAGGAAGGTGCTGCGACGGAAGCCTATTTTGGTGGTGCTGTTGGTAAAGATATCCGCGGCTTCAATGCGAATCAGATCGGGATCGGACACCGGGTCAACCGCCATACTGGCGATCACGCCGACACCCAGCCCCAGACGGACATAGGTTTTGATGACGTCTGCGTCGGTTGCGGTAAAGACGATGCGGGGTGTTAACCCGGCGCGATTGAATGCGGTATCCAGTTCTGACCGCCCGGTAAAGCCAAAGGTGTAAGTCACCAGTGGATACTCCGCCAGCTCTTCAATGGTCACCTGCCCTTTTCCGGCCAGCGGGTGATCGGCGGTAACCACAATCGCCCGATTCCAGTGGTAGCACGGCAGCATGATGAGATCGTCATAGAGATGCAGCGCTTCGGTGGCAATGGCAAAATCGGCATTGCCTTTGGAAACGGCTTCGGCAATCTGGGTCGGCGATCCCTGATGCATATGCAAAGAGACGCGTGGATAGCGTTCGATAAAGCCTTTGATCACGCCGGGCAGCGCGTAGCGCGCCTGGGTATGGGTGGTCGCCACATAGAGCGAGCCTTTATCGGGCCAGGTGTGCTCACCGGCAACCGATTTAATGGCATCCACTTTGGAGAGCACTTCACGCGCAATACGAATGATCTCTTCCCCGGCTGGCGTGACCTGCGTGAGATGTTTCCCGCTCCGGGCAAAAATCTGCACACCCAGTTCATCTTCCAGCATCCGGACCTGCTTACTGATGCCGGGCTGCGAGGTATAGAGACCTTCCGCCGTCGAAGAGACGTTGAGGTTATGGTTCACGACTTCGACGATATAGCGCAACTGCTGTAATTTCATATCTGTTTTGTCCTGGTAAGTTACAGAGTCGCATCCCCGCTTGACCGACAGTCGCAAGGGTGAAGAAAGGCTATGCATCAGGAAAGGTCGGAAATGCTATAACAACTATATCAGTTTAAGTGTGAGAATAGAACGGATTGATATAAGGCTCAGAAAAAGGCCAGCGAATGCTGGCCTGATAAGATTACTTTTTCGCTTCCTGCCATTGGCCATCAACAAAGAAGGCTGACCAGCCGGTGGCTTTACCCTCTTTTTCTGATGAGACATACTGCTGCTTAGTCTTACGGCTGAACCGCACCAGCGTTTTATTCCCTTCCGGATCGGCGACTGGCGCATCTGCCAGATATTTCAGCTTCTCAGGCAGACGATCTTTGAAGCGCAGCAGCTCTTCCACCAGTGGCGCACGCGTTTCGCGCGATTTCGGGAACGTATTGGCTGCCAGGAAGACGCCCGCTGCCCCGTCGCGCAACACGAAGTAGGCATCTGACTTCTCACACGCCAGCTCAGGCAGCGGCACCGGATCTTCTTTCGGTGGCGCCACTTCCCCACTGCGCAGAATTTTGCGGGTGTTTTTACACTCTTCGTTGGTACACGCCATGTACTTGCCAAAGCGTCCCATCTTCAGATGCATCTCCGAACCGCACTTCTCGCACTCTACGACCGGGCCGTCATAACCCTTAATGCGGAACTCGCCTTTCTCGATTTCGTACCCATCACACTCCGGGTTATTACCACAGACGTGCAGTTTGCGTTCATTGTCGATCAGGTAGCTGTCCATCGCTGTGCCGCACTTCTGGCAGCGACGACGGGCACGCAGGGCGTTGGTTTCGGCATCGTCCCCTTCCAGAATGTTCAGAACTTCGTTTTCCGGAATCAGGTTGATGGTCTGCTTGCAGCGCTCTTTCGGGGGCAGCGCATAGCCGGAACAGCCCAGGAAGACACCGGTACTGGCGGTGCGGATCCCCATCGGACGACTACAGGTCGGACAGTCAATCGAGGTCAGCACCATCTGATTGGGCTGCATGCCGCCCTCTTCAGGATCTTTTTCAGCTTTTTCAAGCTGCTCGGTAAAGTCGCTGAAGAAGTGGTCCAGCACCGCTTTCCATTTCGCCTGGTTATTGGCGACCTGGTCCAGGCTGTCCTCCATGCGCGCGGTGAAATCGTAGTTCATCAGCTCGCGGAAGTTCTCTTCCAGACGATCGGTGACGATTTCACCCATTTTTTCCGCATAGAAACGGCGGTTTTCTACCCGGACATAGCCACGGTCCTGAATGGTCGAGGTAATGGCGGCGTAGGTCGACGGACGGCCGATACCGCGCTTCTCCAGCTCACGCACCAGCGAGGCTTCGCTGAAGCGTGCCGGTGGCTTGGTGAAGTGCTGACCCGGCAGCAGCTGTTGCAGGTCGAGGCTATCCCCCACACTGACCGCAGGCAGCGTGCGATCTTCATCGTTCTTACGCAGCGCAGGCATCACTTTAGTCCAGCCGTCGAAGCGCAGAATGCGGCCTTTTGCTTTGAGTTTAAACTCACCGGCGGCGGCCGTGATGGTGCTGGAATCATATTTGGCCGGGGTCATCTGGCAGGCGACAAACTGACGCCAGATCAGCTGATAGAGCTTCTGCGCATCCGCTTCCATATCCTTCAGTTTTTCCGCCACGACTTCCACATCGGAAGGACGAATCGCTTCGTGCGCTTCCTGAGAGTTCTCTTTGCTGGCGTAAGTGACGGGGCTGTCTGGCAGATATTTTTTACCGAAGTTGTTTTCGATGTAGCCCCGCGCCATGGCCACCGCATCCTGACTCAGGTTGGTCGAATCGGTACGCATGTAAGTGATGTGACCCGCTTCATAGAGGCGCTGCGCCATCATCATGGTCTTTTTAACGCCAAAGCCCAGACGGGTGCTGGCCGCCTGCTGTAGCGTCGAGGTGATATAGGGCGCACCCGGCTTACTGCTGGTCGGCTTATCTTCACGATCCACAATTTCAAAGCGCGCTTTTTCCAGCAGCGCCACTGCGGCGTAAGTTTCGTCACGGTTGACCGGGCGGAACACCTTGTCGCCTCGGTGTGTCACATCCATCGACAGCTCATCGCCGTTTGGCGTGGTCAGCGCGGCATTAACTTCCCAGTACTCTTCGGGAACAAAGGCTTTAATTTCACGTTCACGTTCCACTACCAGGCGAACGGCCACTGACTGCACACGACCGGCTGAGAGGCCACGGGCGATCTTTTTCCACAGCAGCGGTGACACCATGTAGCCCACCACGCGGTCCATAAAGCGGCGCGCCTGCTGAGCATTGACCCGGTCGATATTGAGTTCGCCCGGCTTTTCAAACGCCTGACGAATCGCATTTTTGGTAATTTCGTTGAACACCACGCGGCTGAAGCGTGAGTCATCGCCTCCGATCACTTCCCGCAGGTGCCAGGCAATGGCTTCCCCTTCGCGGTCAAGGTCGGTTGCGAGATAGATGTGGTCAGCATTGGCGGCCAGCGCCTTCAGTTCTGCCACCACCTTCTCTTTGCCGGGCAGGATCTGATAATCCGCTTCCCAGCCATGATAGGGGTCAACACCCATGCGGCTGACGAGGGCGGCTTTCTCATCTTTTTTAACTTTTTTGACTTTCTTATCTGTCGAGGCGTCAGCACTTTTCTTTGCGGTTGAACCACTGGTCGGCAGATCCCGGATATGACCCACGCTGGATTTCACCACGTAGTCATTGCCCAGATATTTATTGATTGTTTTGGCCTTTGCCGGGGACTCAACAATAACGAGTGCTTTACCCATATTTACCTTTACCTAATGAAAACATCCTGCTTAACGGGAGAGGATTGGATGCCCAAAAACCCATCGGGTTCAATATTGCTGCGCCTGTCTAACATTTCAAGGCGGAGGGGTCAATCTCAGAACAGATGATCCGGCTAAATGCAACTGCATGATAAAGCATGATTTTTCCATCTGAACTCTTCGCACATCCTGGTGCAAAATCCCTGAAATCGGAATCGCCCACACTCTACCTGATAAAATCTGTTACGCAACTTAATTAGCATTCAGCCCGTCGTTACGCCAGGTTTTCATCGGTCAGGGCGGGTTGTCATGCCAGCAGACTCGTCAGTAATATAGAAAGGATTCGAGTGCTGTCAAAAAAGGAGCAAATAAATGCAGACACCGACCCAGGCTATTTCCCGCCAGGCTTTGCTGGAAAAGGCCAACGCCCTGATTAAAGAACATGATGATTATTTAGCGGGCATGCAGGCGGATGACGTCAGTCAGCAGGGTGATGTGCTGGTTTTTCGCGGCCCGTTTTTTCTCGACGATCAGGGATTGCCGACGGCTAAAACCACAGCGGTGTTTAACGTCTTCAAACATCTGGCGGTGGTCCTGTCGCCGCACTATCACCTGGAATAAAAAAACCCGGCACAGGCCGGGTTTCGCATCACAGCAGCGGCTTTTCGCCGCGCTGCCAGAGTTTCAGTAGCAGACGCTCTGCCACCGAGCCCGCGCTTTGAGTAAAGCGATCCATCATTTTACGACGGCGGGCGAAGTGCACCCCCAGCACGTTGAACTGATCCATCTGGCGGATGATTAAATCATCGCTGGTGCCGATCTCATCAATCAGCCCCAGATCAAGCGCCTGGCGGCCATACCAGTGTTCACCGGTCGCGACCTTATCAATATCCAGCGACGGGCGCATCTGATGCACAAACTGCTTGAACAGCAGGTGCGTTTCGTCGAGATCCTGCTGGAATTTCTCCCGCCCTTCTTCGCTGTTCTCGCCAAACAGCGTCAGCGTTCGCTTGTACTGACCGGCCGTGTGCAGCTCGATATCGATGTCATTGCGCTTCAGCAGACGGTTGAAGTTAGGGATCTGGGCCACCACACCGATTGAACCAATAATGGAGAACGGGGCCGCCACAATGCGATCGGCCACACAGGCCATCATATATCCGCCGCTGGCTGCCACTTTGTCCACGGCCGCGGTGATGCGCAGCCCGTGGTCGCGCAGACGCTGCAGCTGTGACGCGGCCAGACCATAGCCATGCACCACACCGCCAGGGCTTTCCAGACGCAGCAGCACTTCATCGCCCGGTTGCTGCACCGCCAGCACGGCTGAAATCTCTTCACGCAGCGACGTGACCTCACTGGCATCCATGCTACCTTTGAAATCAAGCACATAAAGCGTCGGCTTCTCACCCCCGCGCGCGCCCTGCTTCGCCGCCTGCTTTTCCGCTTTGGCTTTCAGCTTTTCGCTCTTTTTATGGTTTTTCAGCCAGACCTTCTGCGCCTGCGGTTTCATTTTTGCCAGCTGCAGATCTTCTTTCATCTGTTGATAGTCATCACCCAGATGGGTCAGGCGCAGCTGACCACTTTGCGAGCGTTTACGCAGTGCCGCATTCATCACAATCATGACAATCGCCGCGACCGCAACCACCAGCGTCACCGCTTTCGCTAAAAAGAGTCCATACGTTGAAATAAAATCCATCAGGTCGCCTTAGTAAAAAAGAATCAAAAACAGTTCGCCAGTTTAGCCGTTTTACCCTGCCTCGTCGCCTGAAATGCCAGCAGCTGGCACAGATTGCGCGGGCTGGCGATTGCACCCATTCGTAAATTCAGGCATAAAGCGGAATCATGCTGTTTTCGCCGGAGGACCCCGCTGTGCATTATCAACCGAAAAGTGACCTGCTCAATCATCGTATTATTCTGGTCACGGGCGCGTCAGATGGCATCGGCCAGGAAGCGGCGCTGACCTATGCCCGCTATGGCGCAGAAGTGATCCTGATGGGCCGCAACCCGGAAAAACTCGAACGGGTCAGAACGTCGATCAATCAACTCAATAAACGTCCTGCTCACCAGGTGGTGCTGGACCTGGCCGAGGCCACACCAGAACGCTGCCAGCAGGTTGCCGACCAGCTGGCGCAACAGTTTCCGCGTCTCGACGGCGTGCTGCATAATGCCGGTCTGCTCGGTGAAATCGTGCCGCTGGCTGAACTCGATCCGCAGATCTGGCGTCAGGTGATGGATGTCAATCTGGATGCGACTTTCTTCCTGACTCAGGCCCTGTTGCCGCTGCTGCTGAAGTCAGAGGCGGGTTCGCTGGTATTCACCACCTCCAGCGTGGGCCGCACCGGTCGTGCAGGCTGGGGCGCTTATGCGGTCTCTAAATTTGCAACGGAAGGAATGATGCAGGTGCTGGCGGATGAGTATAAGAGCCAGTCGCTGCGGGTGAACTGTATCAATCCGGGCGGCACGCGAACCAAAATGCGCGCCAGCGCCTTCCCGCAGGAAGATGCAAATAAACTGAAAACGCCTGCCGATCTGATGCCGCTCTATCTCTATCTGATGGGCGATGACAGCCGCCGCAAAACCGGGATGAGCTTCGATGCGCAGCCGGGCAGAAAACCCGGAGCCGCGGAATAGTGGCTGACGATCGTCATCAGCAGCGTCAGCAGCGCCTGAAAGAGCAGGTGGATGCGCGTATCGCCGCCGCGACAGCGGTTCGCGGCATTCTGATGGTGTTTACCGGCAACGGCAAAGGCAAAACAACCGCGGCCTTCGGCACGGCACTGCGCGCCACCGGCCATGGCAAGCGCGTGGCGGTGGTCCAGTTCATCAAGGGTGACTGGCCGAACGGCGAGCGAAACCTGCTGGAGCAGCACGGGGTGGAATTTCAGGTTATGGCCACCGGCTTCACCTGGGAGACGCAAAACCGTGAGACGGACACCACCGCCTGTCTGGCAGTCTGGCAGCATGCCCAGCGGATGCTGGCGGATGCGCAGATCGATCTGGTGGTACTGGACGAAATTACCTATATGGTGAGCATGGGTTATCTGCCGCTGGAGGCGCTGATCGCCGCGCTGCAGCAGCGCCCGGCGCAGCAGAGCGTCATTATTACCGGACGCGGCTGTCACCGCATCCTGACTGAGATGGCCGATACCGTAACGGAGATGCGCCCGGTTAAGCACGCCTTTGATGCCGGTATACAGGCCCAGCAGGGTATCGACTGGTGACAGAAAAAGAAAACGCAGCCCGGAGGCTGCGTTTTTTTATCCTGCCGGCATAATTAACCGGAATTGCGTTTGCTGCCCGGATTGCGGCGCGGCGTACGAGGGGTCGAGCTGACTTTGCTGTGGCGTTTTACCGCACGACGGATCTGGTTTGCTTTGGTGCGACGACGATCTTTCTCAACGACCAGTTTGGTCACCGTCTCATCATCCATCTCCACCAGGTTACGCAGATAGTTTACCGCCGGCAGATCCAGCTCCGTCCAGCCGCCGCGCGGCAGGCCTTTCGGTAAGGTAATATCACCATAGCGAACGCGCATCAGACGGCTGACCTGGACACCGACCGCTTCCCATAACCGACGCACTTCACGGTTACGTCCTTCGGTCAGGGTCACGTTATACCACTGGTTGATCCCTTCTCCGCCGCCAAAACGCAGGGTTTTGAACGCAGCCGGGCCATCCTCCAGCTGAACGCCCTTGCTCAGCTGACGAATTTTATCATCATCCACCTGGCCAAAGACGCGCACCGCATATTCACGTTCCACTTCACGGCTGGGATGCATCAGACGGTTCGCCAGCTCACCGTCCGTGGTGAACAGCATCAGACCACAGGTGTTCACATCCAGACGGCCGACGGCAATCCAGCGTGAACCGCGCAGACGCGGCAGGCGATCGAAGACCGTCGGGCGCCCTTCAGGATCGCTGCGGGTACAGAGTTCACCTTCTGGTTTGTAATAGGCCAGCACGCGGCAGACTTCGGTTGCTGATTCAGCAATCGAAACCAGATGGCCATCAATACGGATTTTCAGGGATTTGCTGCTTTCGACACGGTCGCCCAGGGTGGCGATCTTTCCGTCGACGCTGACACGGCCAGCGGCAATCATTGATTCGATTTCACGACGCGAGCCATGACCGGCACGCGCTAAGACTTTCTGTAACTTTTCGCTCATTGAGCTTCCTCTTTGTCGCCTTCCCAGGCGTCATGGCAGGGTGATAATTCTTTCTTTATCAACAGGTTAACCTATTAACTTTGGCCCATTATACAGGCATTTAACCCCGATGTAACGCCCTTTCTCCTTCTGTAAATAGCCGATAAAAAAGCATAGAGACCGGATAATGATATTCCTCATTATTTACATGCCTGATTAAAATAACAGCAGACTCAGTTAAGGAAATATACTGAATAAAACGGCATTAGCGAAAACTTTATAGCTGAAGAAAATTAAATTTTTTAAACACTGGCGGGGCTGTAAAAAGAGGCCGCAGCGATCAAAAACTTAACACTATCTTAAACTTCCAGAGATTTATCAGCGAATCTAATCCTCTGGCTTCTCTCTCAAAGGAAGAATAAAAAACCGTAAAATTATCTTTAGTCAGCTCGATAAGCCAAATAAACGGCCCAGGTAAGATTATTCCTAATGCAGATTCTGTTAAAACCCTATTTTCAGGGGTATTTAATTCTTATTAGCTTTAATAAATTGTCTGACACTATTAAGCTGATACACTTTCTCTCAGCAGCACAATAAAAAAGCAGCACCTGAAATTTCATGGTCCTGCATCATAACAGTACGGCCCTTTGTTATTCGTTAATAAAAATCGTGTTTTCAGATAATCCAATAAACCGGCGCATCCGGAATTGTTGCGTTAATACGGTTCACTGATGAACCTTGCTTGCATGTCATAAGTCTTCACCAGGGATTTTCCGACATGCCGGAATAAAGAATGCCATCATGAGAAACCTGTTTCTGTGCCCGGTGCTGGCTGCACTGGTGCTGAGCGGGTGTTCCGTGGGCCACACTGAGTACAGTCGTACGGCGATGCAGCACGTAGATATGAGCGTGACCGGCATCCCGACGATCCTCGGTTTCGGCACACTGGGCACCAGCATTCCACTGACGCCTGAATATAGCCTTACCGCAGCGCACGTCGCCAAAACCGCCGTGCAGCGCGTGAAGTCTTATCATCCCTATTGCGACCTTGCGATTATTTATCACAAGAATGATGCCACCACCCTGGCGAAATTCCGCAGTGGTGAGATTGGCGATCCCGTTAAAATGTACGGATACAGCTTTATTTCCGCGATGCCGGTAGAGTCGACGGGGGTGAATTTAGCCCGCACGGCTATTCGGAATAAATGGAATAAAAGTCCCTGTATTGCGATGGCCTCTAATGCAGGCGTGGTTCAGGGAATGTCGGGCGGCGGTGTTTATAACCGCGATGAAACGCTGAGCGGCGTGATTGTCGGTTATTCCGATGCCATTAAAAATGGCCGTAACGGGAAAGTGATCCTGAAAGACGTTTCACTTTATATTCCCTACGGCCAGTTTAAAAGCTGGTTGCAGTCAAATCTGGCCCCGACACCGACGCGCGGTGTCTGAGCCGGATTGATTACAGGAACGGGCGGGTATCACCCACACCTTCACGCACAATTTCCGGCGTATCGGTGGTCAGATCGACCACCGTGGTCGGCTGCTGCCCCAGCGTTCCGCCGTCGATGATCAGATCGACCAGCTTGCCAATGGTGTGCTGAATCTCCTCCGGATCGGATTCCGTAAAATCGTTGCCCGGCAGGATCAACGAGGTCGACATCATCGGCTGATTCAGGGCTTCCAGCAGCGCCAGCGCCACCGGATTGGACGGCACACGCAGACCGATGGTCTTACGCTTTTCGTTCATCAGACGGCGCGGCACCTCTTTGGTCGCCTTGAGAATAAAGGTGTAGTTACCTGGCGTGTTGTTTTTCAGCAGGCGAAAGGCCGAGTTTCCCACCTGAGAATAGACCGACAGCTCAGAGAGGTCACGGCACATCAGGGTGAAATTGTGGCGGCCATCGAGCTGACGGATACGGCAGATACGCTCCATCGCGCCCTTCTCTTCCAGCCGACAGCCCAGCGCATAGCCGGAATCGGTGGGATAGACGATAACGCTGCCTTTGTTCAGGTAGTCGACCGCCTGGTTGATCAGGCGCGGCTGCGGATTGTCCGGATGAATATGAAACAGTTGACTCATAGAAACCTCGTGTCACCTTTCCGTGATTGCCACTGCGGGAGCGAGGTCCGGAAAGCGTTCCCAGACCGGCTCAACGTCGCCGGGCAGCCAGAGTTTGCGGCCCAGCTCAATCCACGGGCAGGGTTGATGAAAATCTGAACCTTGCGATGCGGCCAGGTCATTCTCTCTGGCGTACTGCGCCAGTTGCGTGCGCTCATTGGGTGGCTGCTGGCACTGTGCCACTTCCATGGCATCGCCCCCCGCTTCGCGGAAGTGGGCGATCAGCCGTTTCAGCCACTTCGCCGATAAACCATACCGGCCCGGATGAGCCAGCACGGCGCAGCCACCAGAATGATGAATCGCATCAATGGCTTGTTTAATTGTACACCATTGTGGCGGCACGTAGCCGGTTTTGCCTCGCGCCAGGTAATTTTTGAAAACCTGGGCCATGTCACCGGCTTTGCCCTGCTCTATCAGGAAGCGGGCAAAGTGTCCGCGGGTAATGATGCCGCCCCCGGCCAGTCGGGTTGCCCCCGCCAGCGCGTCGGGAATACGTGCCTTCGCCAGCCGCTCACCAATCTCTTCCGCGCGCCGCTGCCGGCAGGCCAGTTGCCCCGCCAGAAAAGTCACCATCGCCGGATGATGAATATCGATGTTCAGCCCCACGATATGGATCTCATGATTCTCCCACAGGGTAGAAATCTCAGCACCGGCCAGCACTTTTATCGGCAGATCCTGGTCACGGGCGGTCTGCTGCGCCTCGTCCACCCCGTCCACGCTGTCGTGATCGGTGATCGCCAGAACGCCAACCCGCATCTCTACCGCGCGCTGCACCAGCACGGCGGGCATCAGTAAACCATCGGAGGCGCGCGTGTGGCTGTGTAGATCATAAACCGGGAAACGGGCGATATCGCTCAAGAGAACTCCTGCTTAAACTAAACCGGCCAGCATGATAACGATTTTAACGCTCAGTGAAAAAGTGTATTGACATTTCCGCCCCGAACCCGTTAACTAGTACACAAGTTCACACGCAACGGGTATTTCATCATGGCGATTACAATTACGCATTTACATGGCTGGCGCGATGTTCCCGAAACCGGGCGACACGGTCGTGCACATTTTGCGTAAACGCTGTGCAGATACCTGAGCCCGCCACCGAGCGGGCTTTTTTTTGAGCGAAATTCAGAGAAATCATCATGCCAAATGCGAAACCTACAGTGAAGTTGATTACCGGCACCGCGCCCTACCGCGAAGATCCGGCCGCAGTGTTTCACCAGCTGTGCGGCGCACGTCCGGCAACCCTGCTGCTCGAATCCGCTGATATCGACAGCAAGCGCAACCTGAAAAGCCTGCTGATCGTCGACAGTGCGCTGCGCGTCAGCGCACTGGGCAGCGAAGTCACCGTGCAGGCGTTGTCAGAAAATGGCCGCGCCCTGCTGCCGCTGCTGGATGAAGCCCTGCCCGCGTCAGTGATGAATCAGGTGCGTCCCGATGGCCGTGTCCTGACGTTCCCGCAGAGCAGCGATCAGCAGCAGGATGAAGATTCCCGCCTCAAGGCCCTGTCGGTGTTTGACGCGCTGCGTCTGATTCCGCAACTGGTTAACGCCCCTGCCGACGAACGGGAAGCGGTGCTGCTGGGCGGTCTGTTTGCTTATGATCTGGTTGCCGGTTTTGAAACCCTGCCGGCGCTGGATAATCAGCAGCGCTGCCCCGACTACTGCTTCTACCTGGCCGAGACCTTACTGGTGATCGATCACCAGAGCCGCAGCGCACGTCTGCAGGCCAGTCTGTTCTGTCCGTCCACCAGCGAATTCCAGCGCCTGCAGCGCCGCATTGAGCAGTTGCATGGCCAGATGCTTCAGCCCGCACCTGTACTACCGGTACAAAAGGTGGAGCAGATGACGCTGACCACCAGCCAGAGTGATGAAGAGTATTGCGACGTGGTGCGCAGCATGCAGCAGGCGATTCGCATCGGAGAAATTTTCCAGGTCGTCCCTTCACGCCGTTTCTCGCTGCCATGCCCTTCACCGCTGGCGGCATATGACACGCTGAAGAACAGCAATCCCAGCCCCTACATGTTCTTTATGCAGGATCAGGATTTCTCGCTGTTTGGTGCCTCGCCGGAGAGTTCACTGAAGTATGACGCCATCTCGCGTCAGATTGAGATCTACCCAATCGCCGGTACCCGCCCGCGTGGCCGCCATGCGGATGGCTCGCTGGATCGCGATCTCGACAGCCGTATTGAGCTGGAGATGCGAACCGACCATAAAGAGCTGGCGGAACACCTGATGCTGGTGGATCTGGCGCGCAACGATCTGGCGCGTATCTGCGTGCCGGGCAGCCGTTACGTGGCAGACCTGACTAAGGTAGACCGTTACTCCTTCGTCATGCATCTGGTCTCCCGCGTTGTGGGCACGCTGCGTGACGACCTTGACGTGCTGCATGCCTATCGCGCCTGTATGAACATGGGCACCCTGAGCGGTGCGCCGAAGGTGCGCGCCATGCAGCTGATAGCCGGGGCGGAACGCACCCGCCGCGGCAGCTACGGCGGTGCGGTGGGCTACTTCACGGCTCACGGCGATCTCGATACCTGCATCGTGATCCGTTCGGCTTACGTTGAAGAAGGCGTGGCCACCGTCCAGGCGGGCGCCGGTGTGGTGCTGGACTCCAATCCGCAGGCTGAAGCGGATGAGAGCCGTAACAAAGCCCGCGCCGTTCTGCGCGCTATCGCGACTGCCCATCACTGCAAGGAGATCTTCTGATGGCCGATATTCTGCTGCTCGATAACATCGATTCATTTACCTATAACCTGGTTGATCAGCTGCGGACGTTTGGTCATAACGTGGTGATCTACCGCAACAACCTGCCTGCGGAGCTCTTAATTGAGCAGCTGCAGCGGATGGAAGACCCGGTGCTGATGCTCTCGCCCGGCCCCGGCGCGCCAAAAGATGCCGGTTGTATGCCGGAGTTACTGCGGGTGCTGCGGGGACGGTTGCCGATTATCGGCATCTGCCTGGGGCATCAGGCGATCGTTGAAGCCTACGGCGGCCACGTGGGTCAGGCTGGTGAGATCCTGCACGGCAAAGCCTCCTCTATTGACCACGACGGTGAGGCGATGTTTGCCGGCCTGAGCAATCCGCTGCCGGTGGCGCGCTACCACTCACTGGTGGGCAGCAACACGCCGGATGAGCTGACGGTCAACGCCAGTTTCAACGGGATGGTGATGGCGGTGCGTCATGAGACCGACCGGGTGTGCGGGTTCCAGTTCCATCCTGAATCCATTCTGACTTCTCAGGGCGCGCGTCTGCTTGAGCAGACGCTGGCCTGGGCGCTGGCGAAGTAACAGGGAGAATGACTATGCAAGAGACACTGGAAAAACTTTACCAGGCGCAGACGCTGAATCAGGCTGAGAGTCATCAGCTGTTCAGCGCCATTATCACCGGCCAACTGGAACCGACGCAGCTCGCCGCCGCTTTAATCGCCATGAAGGTGCGGGGCGAAACGCCGGAAGAGATTGCCGGGGCGGCGACCGCGCTGCTGGAAGATGCCCGCCCCTTCCCGCGCCCGGATTATACCTTTGCCGATATCGTGGGCACCGGCGGCGACGGCAGCAACAGCATCAATATCTCCACTGCCAGCGCCCTGGTGGCGGCGACCTGCGGTCTGAAGGTGGCGAAGCACGGCAACCGCAGCGTCTCCAGCAAATCAGGCTCCTCCGACCTGCTGGCGGCCTTTGGCATCAATCTGGATATGCCTGCTGACCGGGCGCGCAAGGCGCTGGACGATCTTAACGTCTGCTTTCTGTTTGCGCCGCAGTATCACACCGGATTCCGCCACGCGATGCCGGTACGTCAGCAGCTGAAGACCCGCACGCTGTTCAATGTGCTGGGTCCGCTGATCAACCCGGCGCGTCCCCCGCTGGCGGTGATTGGTGTTTACAGCCCGGAACTGGTGATGCCGATTGCTCAGACCCTGAAAGTGCTGGGCTACCAGCGTGCAGCCGTGGTCCACGGCGGCGGCATGGATGAGGTGGCTCTGCACGATGTGACGCACGTCGCCGAGCTGCGCGAGGGGGAAATCACCCGTTATCAGCTCTCTCCTGAAGACTTTGGCTTTGGCTTCCACCCGAAAGAGGCGCTGGCGGGCGGCACCCCGGAAGAAAACCGTGACATTCTGACAGCTTTACTCCAGGGTAATGGCCAGCAGGCTCATGAGGAAGCTGTCGCCGTTAACGTGGCGATGTTGCTTAAAGTATTTGGTCAGGAAGACCTGCGTGAAAACGCACAGCAGGCGCTTAACGCCATCCGCAGCGGACAGGCTTATGAGCGCGTTGTCGCACTGGCAGCAAGAGGGTAATCATGAAAGGCACCGTGTTAGAAAAAATTGTTCAGGACAAAGCGATCTGGGTTGAAGCCCGTCAGCAGCAGCAGCCTCTTTCCACCTTTCAGAACAGCATTGAGCCTTCCAGCCGTCATTTTTACGACGCGCTGCAGGGGGCCAGAACCGCGTTTATCCTGGAGTGTAAAAAGGCCTCTCCGTCGAAAGGCGTGATTCGCGAGGACTTCGATCCGGCCGCAATTGCCGGGGTTTATCGCCACTACGCGTCAGCGGTCTCTGTGCTGACCGATGAAAAATATTTTCAGGGTGACTTCGCTTTCCTGCCGATTGTCAGCGCAGCCATCACGCAGCCGGTGCTGTGCAAAGATTTTATTATTGATCCTTACCAGATCTATCTGGCGCGTTACTATCAGGCGGATGCGATTCTGCTGATGCTGTCGGTTCTGGATGATGAGCAGTATCGTCAGCTGGCCGCGGTGGCACACAGCCTGAAAATGGGCATTCTGACTGAGGTCAGTAATGAAGAGGAGCTGGAGCGTGCTATCGCCCTGCAGGCGAAAGTGGTGGGCATCAACAACCGCGATCTGCGCGACCTCTCTATCGACCTTAACCGCACCCGCCAGCTGGCGCCTCGCCTGTCGCATGGCGTGACGGTGATCAGCGAATCGGGTATCAACAGCTATGCGGACATTCGCGAGCTGAGCCACTTCGCCAATGGTTTCCTGATCGGCTCCTCCCTGATGGAAGAGACCGATCTGACAGCCGCGGTGCGTCGGGTTACCCTGGGCAGCAACAAAGTGTGCGGGCTGACACGTGCCGAAGATGCGCGTGCCGCCTATGAAGCGGGTGCACTCTTTGGTGGTCTGATCTTTGCTGAAGGATCGCCGCGTCAGATTGATACCGCCACGGCGCAGAGCGTGATGGCCGCGGCCCCGCTGCGTTACGTTGGCGTGTTCCGCAACGCCAGCGTGAGTGACATTGTCACGCAGGTCAGCGCCCTTTCTCTCTCTGCGGTTCAGCTGCATGGCGATGAAACGCCGGCGTTTGTCGCTGATCTGCGCGCCGCCCTGCCTGCCACCGTGCAGATCTGGAAGGCACTGCGCATCAAAGGCCATCTCCCGGCGCGCGACTGGCCACACGTTGACCGTTATGTGTTTGACAATGGTAACGGTGGTACCGGTCAGCGTTTCGACTGGTCCCTGCTGCAGGGTCAGACGCTGAATAATGTGCTGCTGGCCGGTGGCCTCGGTGCGGACAACTGTGTTGAAGCCGCGCAGCTGGGCTGTGCCGGACTTGACTTCAACTCTGGCGTGGAAAGCGCGCCCGGCATCAAAGATGCCCGTAAAATTGCCGCCGTGTTCCAGACACTGCGCGCGTACTGATTTGCCTGGCCTGCCCGACGGCGGGCCTGAGAAAGGAAGAGAAAAGATGACGTTACTGAATCCCTACTTTGGCGAATTTGGCGGAATGTATGTTCCGCAGATCCTGATGCCTGCCCTGCGCCAGCTCGAAGAGGCGTTTGTCGACGCGCAGAAAGATCCTGCCTTCCAGGAAGAGTTTACCGAACTGCTGAAGAACTATGCGGGTCGTCCGACCGCGCTGACGCTGTGCAAAAACCTGACCAAAGGCACCAAAACGCGCCTCTACCTTAAGCGTGAAGATCTGCTGCACGGCGGTGCGCACAAAACTAACCAGGTGCTGGGTCAGGCACTGCTGGCTAAGCGCATGGGTAAAAACGAAATTATCGCCGAGACCGGCGCCGGTCAGCATGGTGTGGCCTCTGCACTGGCCTGTGCGCTGCTGGGCATGAAATGCCGTATCTACATGGGCGCGAAAGATGTGGAGCGTCAGTCGCCTAACGTCTTCCGTATGCGACTGATGGGCGCGGAGGTGATCCCGGTTCACAGCGGCTCTGCCACGCTGAAAGATGCCTGTAACGAGGCGCTTCGCGACTGGTCTGGCAGCTATGAAACGGCGCACTACATGCTCGGCACCGCCGCAGGCCCGCACCCCTTCCCGACCATCGTGCGTGAGTTCCAGCGCATGATCGGCGAAGAGACGAAAAAACAGATTCTGGAAAGAGAGGGTCGCCTGCCCGACGCTATTCTCGCCTGCGTGGGCGGGGGCTCCAACGCTATCGGCATGTTTGCTGACTTTATCGATGAAACCAGCGTGAAGCTGATCGGCGTTGAGCCTGCGGGTCACGGCATCGAAACCGGTGAGCATGGCGCACCGCTGAAGCATGGTCGCGTCGGTATCTACTTCGGCATGAAAGCGCCGATGATGCAGACTGAAGATGGCCAGATTGAAGAGTCCTACTCCATCTCTGCCGGTCTGGACTTCCCGTCGGTCGGGCCTCAGCATGCGCACCTGAACAGCACGGGTCGGGCGGATTACGTCTCGGTTACCGATAACGAAGCGCTGGCTGCCTTCAAACAGCTCTGCCGGGCGGAAGGGATTATTCCGGCGCTGGAATCCTCTCACGCCCTGGCGCACGCCCTGAAGATGATTCAGGACGAACCGGAGAAAGAGCAGCTGCTTGTGGTTAACCTTTCCGGCCGCGGCGATAAAGATATTTTCACCGTTCACGACATTCTGACCGCGCAGGGAGAAATCTGATGGAACGTTATAATCAACTGTTTTCGCGCCTGTCAGCCAGCAACGAAGGCGCTTTCGTCCCCTTTGTCACGCTGGGCGATCCTTCACCTGAGCTCTCCCTGCGCGTGATTGACGCGCTGGTTGAGGGCGGTGCGGACGCGCTGGAGTTGGGCATTCCTTTCTCCGACCCGCTGGCGGATGGCCCGACCATTCAGAATGCGACCTTACGTGCATTCGCCGCAGGCACCACCACCAGCCAGTGCTTTGAAATGCTGGCGACAATCCGCCGTAAATATCCTGACCTGCCGATTGGCCTGCTGATGTATGCCAACCTGGTCTTCACCAACGGCGTGGATGCGTTCTATGCACGCTGTGCCGAAGCCGGTGTCGATTCGGTTCTGGTCGCCGATGTGCCGGTTGAAGAGTCGGCGCCGTTCCGCCAGGCGGCGCTGCGTCACGGCGTGGCCCCTATCTTTATCTGTCCACCCAATGCCAGCGATACGCTGCTGCGTGAGATCGCGTCGCACGGCCGGGGCTACACCTACCTGCTGTCGCGTGCCGGGGTGACCGGGGCTGAAAACCGTGCCAGCCTGCCGCTACAGCACCTCATCGACAAGCTGCGAGAATACCATGCCGCTCCGCCACTGCAGGGCTTTGGTATCTCAGAACCTGAGCAGGTGAAGGAAGCGATTGCCGCCGGTGCCGCCGGAGCCATCTCCGGTTCCGCCATTGTCAGAATCATTGAGAAGCACCACGCCGAACCGGACGTGATGCTGAGCGAACTGAAGAACTTTGTCAGTCGCCTGAAAGCCGCCAGTCGATAATCCTGTCAGCATGCCTTATCACGCGATAAGGCATGATTTGTTTCCTTTTTTTTCATTCCGCCATTTGCCCTTTTTTCAGAATCTGCACCACAATGACAAAGCGCCGTTACGGTAACGTCGCATCCATTTTGTGACAGGGAGAGAAAGCAATGAAATTCGTTAAACTGCTGACAGGTGCTGTACTGGCGGGTGTGGTTGCGCTGACACTGAGCGCCTGTGCGCCAACCGCAACCAAAGAGGGAACCGGTGGCTACATCGATGACACCGTTGTGACCACGAAAGTGAAAGGTGAACTGCTGAAGGATGACTCGCTGAAATCGACTGAAATCAACGTAGAAACCTTTAAGGGTAAAGTTCAGCTGAGCGGTTTTGTGTCATCGCCACAAATGGCTAATCGTGCTGTTCAGGTAACGCGCAGCGTACCGGGCGTGAAATCTGTCGTGAACAATATGCAGATTAAATAACGTTACACAGACACAAAAAAGGCCGCTGAATCAGCGGCCTTTTTCTCATCAGAAGCGGTAACCTGCCCCGAAGAAGAAGACCCACGGATCGATGCGCATATTGATGTTCTGCTGCTCGCCTCCCGCTTTAAACTTCACTTCCGTGTCGATATCCATGTACCACACCGACGCATTCAGCATCCAGTCGCGATTGATTTGATAATCCAGGCCGACCTGACCCGCCACGCCCCACGAATCCTTGACGCTGAGATCGGTCAGGCCTGCATCGCGACCGGTCTGGTTGAAATCGGCATCATAGAAGGTGGTGTAGTTGACGCCCACGCCCACGTAGGGACGGGCTTTGCTTTTGCTGTCGAAGAAGTAGTACTGCGCCATCAGCGTCGGCGGTAACTGACGCACGGTAGCCAGCGTGCCGGTCGGGCCAAGACCCACTTTGTGACGGAACGGCGTGGCGGCGAGAAGTTCCACCCCGATGTTGTCCGTCGCCATATAGGTAAAGGTCAGGCCGAGCTGCGTGTCGTTGGAGGCGCTGAACTCCCCCATGCCTAACACATTATCGGAGCCTTCGGTGGGGCGTACGGTTGCACTGCCGGCACGCATAAAGAAGTCGCCTGCTTCGTGGGCCATCGCCAGCTGGGGTAAAGCCAGCGCCAGCAGCATCGCGCATTTTGCCAGTTTCATTATCACTCCTTTGCTTAATGTTGATGTCGCGGGGGATTATCATTTTTTTGCTGGCAGTTATTTAACGCGATTTACAGGAAATTGCACTCTGAACGCTTCAGATAAATTGCTTAAAAAACAATGAATTGATTTAGATCAATTTCGGCACGCTTCGGCGCCCGCAAATTCCCCTTGCTGAAAAATTCCGGCGGCCCTATTTTGCTTCTCTTCCTGGTTGATTTTGGTTCGATGCCTCGGGAGGGGCGGGTGATCAAATGAGTGACACATTAAATCCTTGTATCAGCTGTGGCGCCTGCTGCGCCCATTTTCGCGTCTCATTTTACTGGGCGGAAGCCGACGATGCGGGCGGTCTGGTGCCGACCGACCTGACCGAGCCGCTCAGCCTGCTCATGCGTAACATGCGGGGCACCAACGATCGCACCCCGCGCTGTGTCGCCCTGCAGGGAGAGATCGGCGGATGCGTTTCATGCGGAATCTATGAACAGCGTCCCACCCCCTGTCGGGAGTTCTCGCTGTCAGGAGAAGGCGGCATTCACAACGAAGCCTGCGATCGGGCCCGCGCCCGCTATGGCCTTCCCCCGCTTTTTTCGCCATCTTTACCTGTCGTGACAGAAAGTTATGCCACAGCGGGTGCCCGTGAGCTGCCAGAACATGTACAATCGCCGGGTTAATTAACCCGGTTCCTCCAAGGAGTGTACATGTCTATCACGGCAAGCTCGTTATACCGTGACACTGGAAATTTTGCGCGACATCAGCTGGCTACCCTGCTGCTGCTGTCGCTGCTGACCGCTTTTATCACTGTCATGCTGGTGCATGTGCTGACGCCTGGTGTCGATGAGATGGCCATTCTGCAGCAGGGTGACGACAGTGCCAGATCGTTGTTTGAGATAGTGCAGAGCATGTCGCCGGAACAGCAGCAGGTTCTGCTGCGGGCTTCGGCTGCCAGCACCTTCGCTGCGCTGTTGGGTAACACGCTGCTGCTGGGCGGCATGCTCTGCCTGATTCCGATGGTCTCTTCCGGTCAGCGGGTCAGCGCTTTGCGGGCTATCGGGACTTCTGCGCCGCTGCTGCCCAGACTGCTGCTGCTGACCTTTCTGATGACGCTGGTGGCCCAGCTTGGCTTTATGGTGCTGGTGGTCCCCGGTATTCTGCTGACGATCCTGCTGTCACTGGCGCCGGTGATGCTTGCCAGTGAGAAGATGGGCGTGTTTGCCGCCATGCGCGCCAGCATGCGCATGGCCTGGAAGAACGTGAAGCTGATCGCCCCCGCCATCCTGCTCTGGCTGCTGGCGAAAGTGGTCGTGATGCTCTTTTTCGCTTCGCTGACCGTGCTGCCGCTGAATGTTTCGTCGGTCATTTTTACCGCGGCCGGCAATCTGGTTTCAGCCCTGTTGATCATCTATCTCTATCGGCTCTATATGCTGTTACGTTGACGGACGGTGCGCCTGCGGGCGCACTGGCATGCAACCCTGACGGGAATCACTATGAAGCAGTTACTCGACTTTCTCCCCCTGGTAGTCTTTTTCATCTTCTATAAGCTCTATGACATCTTTGTCGCCTCGGGCGCACTGATTGTCGCGACCGGTCTGGCGCTGGTCGTCAGCTGGGTGCTCTATCGCAGACTGGAAAAGATGACCATTTTCACCTTTGTACTGGTCGCGGTCTTTGGCACCCTGACGCTGGTGTTCCACAACGATGAGTTTATTAAGTGGAAAGTGACAGTCATCTACAGCCTGTTCGCGCTCGCCCTGCTCTACAGCCAGTGGTTTATGAAGCAGCCGCTGATCCAGAGCATGCTGGGTAAAGAGCTGCAGCTGCCGGACGCGGTCTGGCGTCGTCTGAACGTTGCCTGGGCACTCTTCTTTCTGATTTGCGGCCTGGTGAACATCTACGTCGCCTTTTGGTTATCCCAGGCGTTTTGGGTTAACTTTAAAGTGTTTGGTCTCACCGGTCTGACCTTACTGTTTACCCTGCTTAGCGGGCTCTATATCTGGCGACAGATGCCGCAGCAGGAACAAAAATAATCATCCGCCCGGTTCGCCGGGCTTTTTTTCAGCATTCATCTGCATAAGAACGGGAAGCAATGGGCGAAAAACATAAATTACCGCAAGGTGAAATGGTGCTGCGTACGCTCGCCATGCCAGCAGACACCAACGCTAACGGCGATATCTTTGGTGGCTGGCTGATGTCACAGATGGATATGGGCGGCGCGATTCTGGCTAAAGAGATCGCGGAAGGCCGCGTGGTGACGGTACGTGTCGACGGCATGTCATTTCTGAAGCCGGTGGCGGTAGGGGATGTCGTGAGCTGTCATGCGCGCTGTATCCGGACCGGCAACAGTTCGATGACCATTAACGTCGAGGTGTGGATCAAGAAAGTGTCGTCTGAGCCGATTGGACAGACTTATTGTGCCACCGAAGCGGTCTTTATCTATGTGGCCGTGGACAATGCAGGCAATTCCCGTCCGCTGCCAGCCGGCCGCGCCAATCAGCAGCCCGGCGAATAAAAAACGGGTCAGGCATCTCCGCCTGACCCGGCCTCTTACTCTATGCTGGCCCCGCCTTTAAGCTTAAAGACGATATTCATTGTGAGTCCCTGACCCGGGCGACCGCTCTGATAACGCCACTTTTTCATCGCCTGCCTGACGTCGCGCTCAAACATATTGCGCGGTTCCGCAGAGAGGATCTGAATGTTCTCTACCCGACCGTCACTGTCCACGTCAAACTTCACCCGCACGCGCCCTTCAACCCGCAGCGCATAAGCGCGCTGAGGATAGCCTGGCTTACTGACGCTCAGCGCTTTCGGGCCGGTTGATACCGATGCTGTCGGTGACGGAGTCGCTTTTGGTGCAGTGGCTGGGCGGGTCTGGGTCGCCGGCGCCTCCTGCCGGAACGGATTATCCTGCGGTTTACTCTCCTGACGCGGCTTCACGTCGCGTACAGGTTTCTCCCGCTTGTGCTCGGTTTTAGGTTTGGGTTTTGGTTTGGGCTTCGGCTCAGGTTTTGGTATCGGCACCGGTTCCGCTTTCGGCGGTTCCGGTGCCGGCTGAGGTTCCGGTTCTGGCTGAGGTTGTGGCTGCGGCTCAGGCTCTGGTGCAGGCGGCTGCACAACAGCCGGAGCAGGCTCAGGCTGAACTTCCGGGGCAACCATGGTGACACTGATCGGCTGAGAGGCCTTTGGCACTTCCGTCACCTGCTGGAATGACGCATACAGAATTCCGGCAATGACGGCCCCATGCAGAACAACAGACAGCAACATGGAGAGTGGCGTGCGTTTGGGTAAGGGCATAGTCAGCGTGGTCATAACAGTCGCAGTGATTGAATGAAGCAGCGATTTTAAATGCAAATAGCAATCAGTTTCAATAACTCCCGCCCTCACGCCATCAGAAAAGCGCATTTAGCCCTTTATGCTGCGCCTTCCAGCCGCCGGAGTTTTCGTTTGCACTCTGAAGGGCAATCCCTTAACGTGTGCAAAATTCTGGTTAATGGGAGTTCCTGAGTGCTTTACGTCATTTATGCAGAAGATACTGCAGATTCACTGGAAAAGCGTAACGCCGTGCGCCCTGCCCATCTGGCACGGCTCAAACTGCTTCACGAAGAGGGACGCCTGATTATCGCTGGCCCGATGCCTGCCGTGGACAGTAACGATCCCGGCGTGGCGGGCTTTACCGGTTCCACCGTCATTGCGGAGTTCCCGTCGCTGGAAGCGGCGCAATCCTGGGCGCAGGATGACCCCTATATTGCGGCGGGCGTCTATAGTCAGGTCGCGGTTAAGCCGTTCAAACGCGTCTTCTGATCGCATCTGAGTATGAAAAATGGCTTCTGTGCCTGGCGCAGAAGCCATTTTTTTTCGCAAAGAGAGGGAATATGCAGATTGTTATTCTGGCGCTGCTGCTGGTCATCGCTTTACTGCTTGGCAGGGCGATTTATCTCTGGCGGACGCAGGGCTGGCGCAGGAAGAAACAGACGATCGTGATGCTGATTGTGCTGGCAGCAGCGTTGCAGCTGGTAAATGTCACGCTGATGATGACGAAGCCGCTTCATCCCGGCTGACCATAAACGGCCGACAGGGTTAAGGGCATTAAAGAACAGGACAGCTGAATGACTGTCCTGTTCTTCATACTCTGTTATCTTTATATCAGCCGCGATCCAGAATCAGACTAATCAGCGCGTGATAGTGCTGTTCTTCTTCCGGGCTGGTAACATGCTGCAGGCGGCTAATCAGTTTTGAGCAGATCGCTTTGCGGTTCAGGCTGCGACCGGAACGAATAATTTCCGTGACAACCGACCCCAGGATCGCCTGCTGTGAAGGCTGTGCAGCACTGTGCAGATAGGCGGTAATGTCTGAAACTGAAGCGGGAATATGTACGTTAGTCTGCATGATTGTCCCTTAAAGGCGTCGTTAAAGTTACTAAGCGATGCGGTAAAGTTATACAAAAACGCCCCTCCTGTACAGGTATTTAGCGCGAAAAATCACCCAAAGCGTGACATTTTTCATTAAATTCATTTAATACATAGACTTAAAACAATGTAAAGTTGTACAAGTTTTTTCTCGCTTTGTACACATCCCCTGTCAGCCTCCTCAGACCCGCCCCTTTTTCGCCTGATCCTTTTAACTTACGGCTTTTTTTGACCGGCGAGAGGATTTATCTGTTACCTCTGTCTACATTTACTATTCGTGATTTACACCTCTGAATGGATGCACCGCACTGTCGCGAGCTCACTATGAATAAAACCTATCCTGTTCCGGTTCTCACTCTGGCTGACACGCTTTTATCCCGGCTTGCCGCGCTGGCCGATCCCAAGATTGAAGTATTAAGCGGTTATCCGGCGAACTGCTCTGCCTGGCTGACGATCTACTATCAGCGCAAATCAGGCCGGTGGAGTTACGAATGGTACGATCGGGAAGGCTATCGCCGGCCAGCGGCGCTGGGCAGCGCAATGCCCTGTCTGATGCTCGAGGTTAACGATCGGGGTGCATCGCCTCAGGAGCAGGCTCAGGCGCGCCGGTTACTGGCCGAGCAGGGCTTTTTTGAAGCGTAAGGGTGCCCCGGATAATGCGCAGCCCGCCTGCTGCCTCACAGGGTATCGGCTTACAGGGCGGGCTGAAGAGGTGCAGGATTAAACCATCTGCGTGATGAACAGAATCGATCGGCGCTGCTGCTGCGCCAGCTGGTGGCGGATACAATGGATGCGTTTATAACGGCGTGACTGCCCTTCCAGCCAGCGTGAACGGCGACGGTGAACCTGTCGTAACATTCTCCAGCGTGCCACTTCATTTCTGCTTCGTTTCATCACTTCCTCTCTGCCATCGTCTACGCCGCCGCATTATAGAGATCTCTGCGACAATACCCAATCTGTTCTCTCATTATTCTCGTCAGGGATAAAGGTTTCGTTAGCCGTCATCTGCACGTAAACTTGCCAGACGGAAGCGCGAACGGGATGTCCACTTTATGACCACTTTTTATACGCTGATCAGCTGGTTGCTGCTGTTTGGTTACTGGCTGCTGATTGCCGGTGTCACACTGCGCATCCTGATAAAGCGCCGGGCTGTCACGTCGGCGATGGCCTGGCTGCTGGTTATCTATATTCTGCCGCTGGTCGGCATTATCGCTTATCTCTCCTTTGGCGAACTGCACCTGGGTAAACGTCGCGCGGAGCGCGCCCGCACCATGTGGCCGTCAACGGCCCGCTGGCTGAACGATCTGAAGCAGTGCCGCGAGATTTTCGCGACGGAACACAGCGACGTCGCGCGCTCGTTATTTGAGCTTTGCTACCATCGGCAGGGCATTGCCGGGGTAAAGGGAAATCAGCTGCAACTGTTAACCAGCGCCGATGATGTGATGCAGGCACTGATTCGTGACATCCAGCTGGCCCGCCATAATATCGAGATGGTGTTTTACATCTGGCACCCCGGTGGTCTGGCAGATGAAGTTGCCGAATCGCTGATGGCGGCGTCGCGCCGTGGCGTCCACTGCCGTCTGCTGCTGGACTCAGCGGGCAGCGTAAACTTTTTCCGCAGCCCTTGGGCGGGCATGATGCGCAACGCCGGCATTGACGTGGTGGAAGCGTTACAGGTGAGCCTGCTGCGCGTCTTCCTGCGGCGGATGGATCTGCGCCAGCATCGTAAAATCGTGCTGATTGATAACTACATCGCCTACACCGGCAGTATGAATCTGGTCGACCCCCGCTTCTTTAAACAGAGTGCCGGTGTGGGTCAGTGGATTGATCTGATGGCGCGTATGGAAGGCCCGGTCGCGACCGCGATGGGGATCGTTTTCAGCTGCGACTGGGAAATAGAGACCGGTAAGCGCATTCTGCCTCCCCCGCCCGATCGCAACATCATGCCGTTTGAACAGGAGAGCGGCCACACCGTGCAGGTGATCGCCTCCGGTCCCGGTTTTCCGGAAGATATGATCCATCAGGCCCTGCTGACCGCCGTCTATTCGGCGCGTGAGCAGCTAATCATGACGACCCCCTACTTTGTGCCCAGCGACGACCTGCTGCATGCGATCTGCACGGCGGCGCAGCGTGGCGTCAGCGTCAGCCTGATCCTGCCGCGTCACAATGACTCATTGCTGGTCGGCTGGGCCAGCCGCGCCTTCTTCAGTGAATTGCTGGAGGCGGGCGTGAAGATTTACCAGTTTGAAGATGGCCTGCTGCATACCAAGAGCGTGCTGGTGGACGGACAGCTGAGCCTGGTCGGCACCGTGAATCTCGATATGCGCAGTTTATGGCTTAATTTCGAGGTGACGCTGGTGGTGGATGATGCGGGCTTCGGCAGTGACCTGGCCTGCGTACAGGATGACTATATCGCGCGGTCGCGCCTGCTGGAGGGTAAGCGCTGGGCAAAACGTGCCTGGTGGCAGCGCATTGTTGAACGACTGTTTTACTTCTTCAGCCCTTTACTGTAAAACGAGCCAGATTGTGTAAATGGCCGCAGGCAGACAGGACAGACTATGGATTTAAATAATCGCCTTACCGAAGATGAAACGCTGGAACAGGCCTACGATATTTTTCTCGAACTGGCAGGTGACAATCTCGATCCGGCAGACATCATTCTCTTCAATCTGCAGTTTGAGGAGCGCGGTGGCGCAGAGCTGTTCGACCCGTCTGAAGACTGGAAAGATCATGTTGATTTCGATCTGAACCCTGACTTTTTCGCCGAGGTGGTGATTGGGCTGGGTGACGCGGACGGTGAGCCGATCACCGACGTCTTTGCGCGTGTGCTGCTGTGCCGTGAAAAAGATCACAAGCTGTGTCATATCCTGTGGCGTGAATAGACCGTAGATGCGCGGTGACGTGAATGACGTCGTGGCGCAGCATCCCACAACAGAAAACGCCGGGCAATTGCCCGGCGTTTTGCTTCAGAGCGGGTCGACCTTGAGACAGGAGACCGCATGGTGGAAGCTGCCTTCCAGCAGCGGACGGGTTTTCGCACACTCCGGTCCGGCAATCGGACAGCGGGTGCGGAACACACAGCCTGACGGCGGATTGATCGGCGACGGCAGCTCCCCTTCCAGTAGCTGAATCTGCTTGTTCTTCTCCAGATCGGGATCGGGAATCGGCACGGCAGACATCAGCGCCCGGGTATAAGGGTGCTGCGGATTGCCATAGACCTCGCTGTAGGTGCCCAGCTCCACCGCATGTCCCAGATACATTACCAGCACGCGATCAGAGATATGTTTCACCACGGCCAGATCGTGCGCGATGAAGATCAGTGACAGTCCCATTTCACGCTGCAACTGCTGCAGCAGATTCACCACCTGCGCCTGAATCGACACGTCGAGCGCCGAAACCGGCTCATCACAGATAATGAGCTTTGGCTCCAGAATCAGCGCACGGGCGATGCCGATACGCTGACACTGGCCGCCCGAAAACTCATGCGGATAGCGGTTAATCAGGTTCGGCAGCAGGCCCACCTTCATCATCATATTTTTGACGCGATCTTTCACTTCCTGACGCGCCATCTTCGGATGATAGGTGCGCAGCGGCTCGGCGATGATATCGCCGATAGTCATACGCGGATTCAGAGAGGCCAGCGGGTCCTGGAAGATCATCTGAATGTCGCTACGCGCCTTGCGCCACTCCTCTTCGCTCTGACCGAGCAGATCGCGGCCTAACCAGGCGACACGCCCTTCTGTGGCTTTGACCAGCCCGATAATGGCGCGTGCCAGCGTCGATTTGCCGCAGCCGGACTCGCCCACCACGCCCAGGGTTTCCCCTTCATAAAGACGCAGGCTGACCCCGTCCACCGCTTTCAGGGTCTTTGAGGGCTGCCAGAACCACTGCTTGCCATCCTTGATGTCGAAATGCACCTTCAGGTCGGCGATTTCCAGTAACACTTTCTTTTCAGCTACGGTGCTCATACTAACTCCTCCACCGGCTTAAAGCAGGCACGCAGACGGCCATCGCCAAACGGCTCCAGCGGCGGCGACTGGGTGCAGATATCCATCGCGTGCGGGCAGCGCGGCTGGAACGGACAGCCCTGCGGCAGACGCAGCAGATTGGGTGGATTCCCCGGAATGGTCGTGAGGCTCTCGCCCTCGGCATCCAGGCGTGGTACGGCATTGAGCAGGCCGATCGAATAAGGATGGGCGGGCTGGTAAAAGACATCGCGGGCGCGGCCATACTCCATGGTGCGTCCGGCGTACATCACCAGCACTTTGTCGCAGATCCCCGCCACCACGCCGAGATCGTGGGTGATCATGATGATGGCGGTGTTGAACTCGCGCTTCAGATCATTGAGCAGCGTCATGATCTGCGCCTGCACCGTCACATCCAGCGCCGTGGTCGGTTCATCGGCAATCAGCAGCTTTGGACGACAGAGCAGCGCCATGGCGATCATCACGCGCTGGCGCATCCCACCGGAGAACTCATGCGGATACATTTTCATTCGCTTGCGCGCTTCCGGCATCTTCACCGCATCCAGCATTCTCACCGACTCTTCGAAAGCCTGTGCGCTGCTCATCCCCTTGTGCAGTTTCAGCACTTCCATCAGCTGCTCGCCGACCCGCATATAGGGATTGAGCGAGGTCATCGGGTCCTGGAAAATCATCGCGATCTGCTCAGCGCGCAGCCGGTTAAGCTGGCTTTCCGGCAGATTCAGGATCTCTTTGCCGTTGAACAGCGCAGAACCGCCAATGCGCCCGTTTTTCGCCAGCAGCCCCATCAGGGCAAAGGCGGTCTGTGATTTGCCCGAACCGGACTCACCGACAATGCCCAGCGTCTCCCCTGCGCGCAGCGAGAAGTTCAGATTGTTCACCGCGGTGACATCACCATCGTGCGTGCCAAAGGTGACGCGTAAATCTTTGACCGTAAGTAGCTGTTCGCTTCCCGCGCGGGCCGCCATCGCTGGCTGAAATTCATGAATAGTCATCGGGAAACTCCTTAACGATCTTTCGGGTCGAGGGCATCACGCAGGCCATCGCCGATAAAGTTGAAACAGAACAGCGTGACCACCAGGAAGCCCGCCGGGAACAGCAACAGCCACGGCGACACTTCCATAGAGTTGGCTCCGTCGCTCAGGAGTGCGCCCCAGCTGCTCAGAGGTTCCTGCGTGCCCAGACCCAGGAAACTCAGGAAGGATTCAAACAGGATCATACTGGGCACCAGCAGTGAGGCGTAAACCACCACCACCCCCAGCACGTTGGGCACAATATGGCGCACCACAATTTTCCAGGTCGATACCCCACCTACATGAGCGGCTTCGATAAACTCTTTGCGCTTCAGGCTCAGCGTCTGGCCGCGCACAATACGCGCCATATCCAGCCACGAAACCATGCCGATGGCGGCAAAGATCAGCAGGATGTTACGACCAAAGAAGGTCACCAGCAGGATCACGAAGAACATGAACGGGAAGGAGTTGAGGATTTCCAGAACACGCATCATCGCCGAATCGGTTTTGCCGCCCAGGTAACCGGCAATGGATCCATACAGGGTACCAACCACCACGGCGATCAGGGCGGAGGCGACGCCGACCATCAGGGAGATACGGCCGCCAATGGCCACACGTACCAGCAGGTCACGCCCCGACGAGTCGGTGCCGAACCAGTGACCGGAGGTGGTATCCGGCGGTGAAGACATCATCGCCCAGTCGGTATCGTCGTAGGTGAACTGCGCCACCATCGGCGCGATAATCACAAACAGCGTAATGACCAGCAGCACCAGCAGGCTGATCAGGGCTGCCCGGTTATGGATAAAACGACGACGCGCGTCCTGCCAGAGACTGCGCCCTTCTACTTCCAGCTTCTCACTGAACGCATCAAGAGCTTCGCTGTTTTTCTTACTTAACATCATGGCGAACTCCGCAATCAGTAACGAATTTTGGGATCGATGACGGCATAGAGCACGTCGACAATCGCGTTAAACAGGATGGTCAGCAGACCGACCAGAATCGTCAGGCTCATCACCAGCGAGTAGTCGCGGTTCAGTGCGCCGTTAACAAACAGCTGACCGATTCCCGGCAGACCGTAGATCGATTCGATCACCATCGAACCGGTGATGATGCCGACAAAGGCGGGTCCCATATAGGAGATGACCGGCAGCAGAGCCGGTTTCAGCGCATGACGCAGCACAATGCGGCGCAGCGGTAAGCCTTTGGCGCGAGCCGTGCGGATAAAGTTGGAGTGCATCACTTCAATCATCGATCCACGGGTGATACGGGCAATGCTGGCAATGTAAGCCAGTGAGAGTGCCACCATCGGCAGCAGCATGTAGTTCCACTGCCCGCCATTCCAGCCCCCGCCCGGCAGCCATTTCAGGCTGATCGCGAACAGCAGGACCAGCAGCGGCGCGACCACAAAGCTGGGTATTACCACGCCAGTCATTGCCACCCCCATTACCGCGAAGTCCCACAATGTGTTCTGTTTCAGCGCGGCGATGACCCCAGCCGTGACGCCGAGCACGATCGCCAGCAGGAACGCGGCCAGACCCAGTTTTGCCGAGACCGGGAACGCGTGCGCGACCAGATAGTTAACCGAATAATCTTTGTATTTAAAGGATGGGCCGAAATCGCCGTGGGCCAGCTGGACCAGGTAATCGACATACTGCTTACCGATAGGATCGTTGAGGTGATATTTCGCCTCAATGTTGGCCATCACTTCCGGTGCCAGGGTGCGCTCGCCGGTAAAGGGGCTGCCGGGTGCCAGTCGCATCATAAAGAAGGAGATGGTAATCAGGACGAACAGCGTCGGAATCGCTTCAAGCAAGCGACGCAGGATGAATTTTAACATTGCCGTACCTACCAGGCTGTTGCTTCACAACATATAAAAAATAGTAAAAAGGCGGCACGAGAAGCGCCGCCACTGCTGATAGCCTGAACGCTATTAGTGTTTAATGATGTAGAAGTCTTTAGACAGCGTTTTATCCAGCGGATCTTTACCGGTGTAACCACCAACGTAAGGTTTCACCAGACGCGTATTCACGTAGTAGTAAACCGGTACGATGGTGCTGTCTTTATCCAGGATCTGCTCGGCCTGCTGATAGTCCGCTGCACGGCCTTTGGCATCCGGCGCTTTGATCGCGTCACGCACCACTTTGTCAAACGCATCGCTCTTATATTGCGAGGTGTTACTGCTGCTGTTAGAGAGCATGATGTTCAGGAAGGAAGTCGGTTCGTTGTAGTCCGCACACCAGGCCGCACGAGCCACATCGAAGTTACCCTGATGACGGGTGTCCAGGAAGGTTTTCCACTCCTGGTTTTCCAGCTTGATATTCACACCGATGTTTTTCTTCCAGATCGACGAGGCGGCAATCGCCAGCTTCTTGTGCAGATCGGAGGTGTTGTAGAGCAGGTTGAAGGTCAGCGGTTTATCCGCGGTGTAGCCCGCTTCAGCCAGCAGTTTTTTCGCTTCGGCGTTACGTTTATCCTGTGACCACTTGAACCAGTCTGGCGGCAGGATTTCCATACCGTCGGTGGCTGGCGGTGTGAAGCTGTAGGCCGGCTTCTGACCCTGCGCCAGCACTTTATTCACCATGATGTCACGGTCCAGACCCAGCTTCAGGGCGGCACGAACGCGCGGATCGGTAAATGGCGCTTTCTGGTTATTGATTTCGTAGTAGTAGGTGCAGAGATAAGGATCGACGTGCAGCTCTTTACCGTTTTCGCGCTGCAGCTTTTTGAACAGCTCGATCGGCAGATTGTTATAGGTCATGTCGCTGCCGTTCTCGGAGAAGTAACGGTTGACGTCACTGACTTCAGAACTGATTGGCAGGTAGGTAACCTTGTTCAGCACGGTGTGCTCGTTGTCCCAGTAGTTCGGGTTACGCACCAGCGTGATGCGTTCGTTAATGACGTGTGCGTCGAGCTTAAAGGCACCGTTGCCGACCCAGTTTTGCGGCTGAGTCCACTGTTCGCCGAATTTCTCAATCGCCGGTTTATAAACCGGTGACATCACGGAGTTGATCAGCAGCTTATCAAAATAGGGAACCGGCTCACTCAGGGTCACTTCCAGCGTGTGGTCATCAATCGCTTTCACGCCCAGATCGGTAATGGGCTTTTTACCTGCGATGATGTCATCAACGTTCAGGATATGACCATACTGAGGATAGCTGGCGTAGGGTGAAGCCGTTTTCGGGTCAACCAGACGCTCCCAGCTGTAGACGAAGTCCTGCGCGGTTACCGGCTCGCCGTTAGACCATTTGGCATTTTTACGCAGGTGGAAAGTCCACACTTTGAAATCTTTATTTTCATAGCTTTCCGCAACGCCCGGGATCGGTTTGCCGTTGCTGTCATTGACCAGCAGACCTTCATAGAGATCGCGCGCCACGTTATCTTCCGGCACGCCCTCGATTTTGTGCGGGTCGAGCGACTGCACTTCATCGCCATTGCCGCGAACGAGTTCCTGTTTGGCTGCCAGCTCAACGCCTGCAGGCACGGTCGCCGCGAAAGCCGCATTCCCTGCCAGGGCACTTATTGCGGCGAAGACGCCCGCTGCTATCAGGCTTTTTTTCGTGATGTTGTTCATTATTACACTCCAGTTTTATTATCGTCACCGCAGCGCTGTTCTGCCGCGGCGTCCCCCGTTTCCGGGCTCCCTTAACCCGGGAGAGTGACCCCAAAAAATTGGTCTGTTTGCTGATGCGCTTCCCGTCTGTCTCGCCAGGACGGCGAGCAGATCAGTGTTTTTTAATAAAATAGTACTTCAGGTCTGTCATATCCTGCGGGTCTTTGCCCGTGAAACCGCCAACCCAGGGCTTCACCAGGCGCACACTGACGCGGTAGTAAACTGGCACAATGGGTGAGTCTTTGTCGAGTTGTGTTTCAGCCTGCTGATAGAGCTCCGCGCGCTGCGCCTCACTGCCCGCCGTCAGACTCTTCGCCATCAGCTCGTCAAAGGCCGCACTGCTGTAAAAGGCGGTATTGATCGAGGCGTTGCTGATCAGCATGTTGAGAAAGGTTGAAGGCTCATTGTAATCGGCGCACCAGGTGGCTCGCACCACGTCATACTGGGCCTGATGACGGGTCTCCAGCATCGTCTTCCACTCCTGATTCTGCAGGGTGACTTTTGCGCCGAGATTTTTCTGCCACATTGAAGCGGCCGCAATCGCCTGCCGTTTATTCTGATCGGAAGTGTTATAGAGCAGCGTGAAGGTCAGCGGATTGGCGGCGTTGAATCCCGCCTCTGCCAGCAGCTTTTTCGCCGCCTCATTGCGTTGCGCCTGCGTCCAGGTAAACCAGGCTGGCGGTGTCAGCTTAATACCGGCGGTAAAGGGCGGCGTCAGGCTGTAAGCCGGAATCTGTCCCTGCCCCATAATTTTTCTGGCAATCACCTCACGGTCGAGGGTCATTTTTAGGGCGGCGCGCACCCGTGGATCGGTGAACGGCGCCTTTTTGTTATTGATTTCATAATAAAACGTGCAGAGCAGCGGACTGATCTTCACCTCATCGCCGAGATCCCTGCGCAGCTTGCCAAACATCTCCGGCGGCAGGGCGCTGTTGGTGATGTCCGTTCCGCCACTGCGGTAGCGGTTGATATCGCTGTTTTCAGAGGCGATGGGCAGGAAGGTCCCCTGCTCAATCACCGTATGGGCATTGTCCCAGTAGTGAGGATTGCGCTTCAGAACAATTTTTTCATTCACTACCCAGTCGCTTAAGGTATAAGCACCGTTACCGATATAGTGACCCGGCCGGGTCCAGGCATCGCCCCACTCTTTGATAGCGGGTCCATAAACCGGCTTCAGCGCCGTGTGCGCCAGCATGGCTACCAGATAAGGCACCGGTTCAGTGAGCGTAATCTGCAGCCGGTGGTCATCCAGCGCTTTCACGCCCAGCTGATCGGGTGACGCTTTACCAGCCAGAATCGCATCGATCCCGGCAACATGGGCGGCCTGCAGATAGCTGGAGTAAGGCGACGCGGTGGCAGGGTCCACCAGCCGACGCCAGCTGTAGACAAAATCTGCGGCGGTCACCGGCTCACCATTACTCCACTTAGCATCATCCCGCAGATGGAAGATCCAGACGGTGGGCTGCGGATTCTCCCAGCTCAGGGCAACGCCGGGGACGACCTTACCGAAATTATCGGTGTTAACCAGACCGTCCAGCAGGTTGTGAATAATATTGGATTCCGGCACACCTTCGGTTTTATGGGGATCCAGCGAAGAGACTTCACTGCCATTGTTAATCACAATCTGTTGCTGCGCGGCCAGCGTCGTTCCGGGCGGAACCGTGGCGGCATAAGCCGGCGTAAACGCTATTAACAGTGCGGCGAGAGTCAGCCGCTGTTGCTGCACATTCATCATCCCAGTCATCCGAAACGCCAACCTTTTTTAAGTATCCCGACAGGCTTAAGCAAAAAGCGTTCTCACTTTGCACTTTCGGAGAAAAAAATTCACGCTGGGCCAGAAATTATCAGAAGCCATCAGAGGGCGCCAAAGTAAAATAGCTAAAATGTTAACTAATTCTCTTTTATCACGAGTTGTCACGCAGCGAAAGTGTTAATTTTCGACCTGAAAATATCATATCGATATGAAAAATAGGCGTTTTAGTCGGAAACCCTGTGCAGACATGCTTTGCATCATGAATACGCAAGGTTTTTGGCACTTATCTTCCAAAGTCGGCATCTGATGTGAGAAAAATCCAGCCTTATTGCTCTCAGGTGGGTGTTTATGAGGGAGGGAAGAATCAAGACAGAAGAATATGGTGTGAAAATCGTGACATTATTTCGCTGACAAAAGTCTGTGAACCGGCCAGCAGTAATGAAATTTATAATCGGCTGAATCTTTTAAGCGTGACGAATAATTGCATTGTGATGGTGCAATAAAACCGTCGATTGCACCATTACGGATCAGTTTTCCACTTCGCTGCCTGAAATAAGTGAGGCGTTAATTGAGCAGTCCGGGAAATATAGACTTCAGGCCGGTGACCACAAACTCAATACCCAGGGCCATCAGTAACAGTCCCATGATACGGGTAATCACGTTAATGCCGGTCTGTCCCAGTATCCGCACCATTAAAGGCGCGGCCCGAAACAGCAGCCAGCAACATAAGGCAAAAATGGCAATCGCCAGCGTAAAGCCCAGCAGGTTAAGCCAGCTGTGATAGCGGGTGCTCCAGACAATCGTCGAACTGATGGCACCCGGACCAGCCATCAGGGGCAGCGCCAGGGGCACCACGCCAACGCTTTCACGAATGGCCGTTTCTGACTTCTCCTGTTTGTTCTGCTTATCCTCGCCCAGCTTGCCACTGATCATCGACATCGCAATGGTCACGACCAGAATCCCGCCCGCAATGCGGAACGAGTCAATCGAGATGCCAAACACCCGCAGAATCGCATCGCCGAGGAACAGCGAGGTCCAGAGGATAATAGCCACCGCCAGGTTGGCGGTTAAATTCGTTTTATTGCGTTCAGCTGCCGCCTGATAGCGGGTCATACTGATGAAAACCGGAATAATGCCGACCGGATTAACCAGCGCGAACAGCCCGACAAAGAATTTTATATAGCCTGAAAGATCTAACAGTGCAGGGTTCACGACATGGCTCCGTAACGCAGGGGGGGGAAATCGCGCCTAATGTAAGTGAAAAGCGGCACAGACGCCAGATGCATACGCCGCTATTTATGCCACTTAAGGCGGAACCCATAGCGGAATCCCCCAGCGTTCCGAATGAGACTGGATTTTGTCGCTATGGCAAGCCGGCTTACATGGTGCAAACAGATTCGAAACAAGGTGGCGCAAAAAGCCCGGCTGAAAGGTGTCAGCTTGGGGTTAAATTGATTTGCATCAAAATTACCCTACCCCAAACCAGGTAATCTTTTCGTAACGGAAGTATTAGCAGTCTCAATGAAAATCTGACGGACTGCCTGACAAGACTCTTTTAGTAAACAGTTGAAAATCCATGCATTCCGGGCCGATCGGACGCGTTATGACAGCGTGACTATACTCAGGGCGCAGGATTGTTTACTAAAAAAGTTTAACTTCCTCAGGAGAACACCATGGCCGTTACGAATGTCGCTGAACTCAATGCACTGGTTGAACGTGTAAAAAAAGCCCAGCGTGAATATGCCAATTTTTCTCAACAGCAGGTCGACGCCATTTTCCGTGCCGCCGCCCTCGCCGCCGCAGACGCTCGTATTCCTCTCGCCAGAATGGCCGTTGCCGAATCCGGCATGGGCATTGTCGAAGACAAAGTCATTAAAAATCATTTTGCGTCAGAATATATCTACAACGCCTATAAAGATGAAAAGACCTGCGGTGTGTTAGCCACCGATGACACCTTCGGCACCATCACTATCGCCGAACCTATTGGTCTGATTTGCGGTATTGTGCCGACGACTAACCCCACCTCTACCGCCATCTTTAAAGCGTTAATCAGCCTGAAAACCCGCAACGGTATTATCTTCTCGCCACACCCCCGTGCCAAAGATGCTACCAACAAAGCGGCGGACATCGTGCTGCAGGCTGCCATTGCAGCCGGTGCGCCAAAAGATATTATCGGCTGGATCGATGCCCCCTCCGTTGAACTGTCAAACCAGCTGATGCACCACCCTGACATTAACCTGATCCTCGCCACTGGCGGTCCGGGCATGGTGAAAGCGGCCTACAGCTCCGGTAAACCCGCCATCGGCGTCGGTGCCGGTAATACGCCAGTGGTGATTGATGAAACCGCCGACCTGAAACGGGCCGTCGCCTCGATTCTGATGTCCAAGACCTTTGATAACGGGGTGATCTGCGCGTCGGAACAGTCGGTCATCGTGGTTGATGCGGTCTACAACGCAGTGCGTGAGCGTTTTGCCAGCCACGGCGGTTACCTGCTGCAGGGCGCGGAGCTGAGCGCGGTACAGAATATCATTCTGAAAAACGGCGGTCTGAATGCCGCCATCGTCGGCCAGCCCGCGTTCAAAATTGCGGAGATGGCAGGCATCAGCGTGCCACCCAGCACCAAAATCCTGATTGGCGAAGTGAAGCTGGTGGACGAATCTGAACCCTTTGCCCATGAAAAACTTTCGCCAACCCTCGCAATGTACCGGGCGAAAGATTTCAACGACGCGGTAGATAAAGCAGAAAAACTGGTCGCCATGGGCGGTATCGGCCACACCTCGTGCCTCTATACCGACCAGGATAACCAGACCGAACGTGTGCACTACTTTGGCGACAGGATGAAAACCGCGCGTATTCTGATCAATACGCCCGCTTCTCAGGGCGGTATCGGGGACCTCTACAACTTCAAACTGGCCCCCTCTCTGACGCTGGGTTGTGGTTCCTGGGGCGGCAACTCGATTTCAGAGAACGTCGGTCCGAAACACCTTATCAACACCAAAACTGTCGCCAAGCGAGCTGAGAATATGTTGTGGCATAAACTTCCTAAATCTATCTACTTCCGTCGCGGTTCCCTGCCCATTGCGCTGGAAGAGGTGGCAACGGACGGCGCGAAACGGGCCTTTATCGTGACTGACCGCTTCCTGTTCAATAACGGTTATGCCGATCAGGTCACCCGCGTTCTGAAATCACACGGTATTGAAACGGAAGTCTTCTTTGAAGTGGAAGCCGATCCGACGCTGAGCATTGTGCGTAAAGGTGCCGAGCAGATGAACAGCTTTAAACCGGACGTGATCATCGCGCTGGGTGGCGGCTCCCCGATGGACGCAGCGAAAATCATGTGGGTGATGTATGAACATCCGGAAACCCACTTTGAAGAGCTGGCACTGCGCTTCATGGATATCCGTAAACGTATCTACAAGTTCCCGAAAATGGGCGTCAAGGCGCGCATGGTGGCCATCACCACCACATCCGGCACCGGTTCAGAAGTGACACCGTTTGCCGTCGTCACCGATGATGCGACAGGCCAGAAATATCCTCTCGCTGACTATGCGCTGACCCCGGATATGGCGATTGTCGATGCTAACCTGGTGATGGAAATGCCCCGCTCACTCTGCGCCTTCGGCGGCCTGGATGCGGTTACCCATGCGCTGGAAGCCTATGTGTCTGTGCTGGCGAATGAATACTCAGACGGCCAGGCACTGCAGGCACTGAAACTGCTGAAAGAGAACCTGCCCGCCAGCTACGCGGAAGGTGCCAGAAATCCGGTGGCGCGCGAACGTGTTCACAATGCGGCCACTATCGCCGGTATCGCCTTTGCTAACGCCTTCCTTGGGGTCTGTCACTCCATGGCGCATAAGCTGGGTTCAGAGTTTCATATTCCGCACGGTCTGGCTAACGCCCTGTTAATCTCGAACGTCATCCGCTACAACGCAAATGACAACCCGACCAAGCAGACCGCGTTCAGCCAGTATGACCGCCCACAGGCGCGCCGTCGCTACGCGGAAGTTGCTGACCACCTGGGCCTGAGCGCCCCTGGCGACCGCACCGCGCAGAAAATTGAGAAGCTGCTGGCCTGGCTGGATGAGATCAAAACCGAGCTTGGCATTCCGACCTCTATCCGCGAAGCTGGCGTGCAGGAAGCGGACTTCCTGGCCAAAGTCGATAAGCTGGCCGATGATGCGTTTGATGACCAGTGTACCGGCGCAAACCCACGCTATCCGCTGATTGCCGAGCTGAAACAGATTATGCTCGACACCTACTACGGCCGTGAGTTTGTCGAACCTTTCTCAAGCGTTGCCGAAGCGGTCGCTGAACAGCCGGTAAAAGAAGTTAAAGCGGAGAAGAAAGCGAAGAAAGTCTGATAGTACCGTTCTGATAACCTGATAAAAAAACCCGCCGCGGCGGGTTTTTACTGGCTGAAAAACGTGTCAGATGACGGGCGTATGTGCGCCGTGAATCGCCTGCAGCGAGCCCTGCTCTATGGCCTGTTTATAGTGCTTACGGCAGACCGAGATGTAGCGTTCATTCCCCCCGATGACTACCTGCTCACCTTCACTGAAAGGCTTCCCTTCGCTGTCCAGTCGCAGCACCATGCTGGCCTTGCGGCCACAGTGACAGATGGTTTTGAGTTCGACCAGCTTATCGGCCCACGCCAGCAGATACTGACTGCCAACAAAGAGTTCGCCGCGAAAATCGGTACGCAGGCCATAGCAGAGCACCGGAATATCAAGATCGTCGACCACATCAGAGAGCGCTTTGACCTGCTCACGGGTGAGAAACTGGCTCTCATCGACCAGCACGCAGTGAATAGGCTGTGCGGCATGTTCCGCCGCAATGTCGCTGAACAGCGCGGTATCGGCATTATAGAGCAAGGCTGGTGACGAGAGTCCGATACGTGAGCTTACCTGACCGGCACCAAAACGGTTGTCGATTTCGGCAGTGAAGACCAGCGAGCGCATGCCCCGCTCCTGATAGTTATAGGAGGATTGTAACAGTGCGGTCGATTTCCCTGCGTTCATTGCAGAGTAATAGAAATAGAGTTGGGCCATAGGAGCGTATCTTCATCAGGACTGAACAGAATGGTGCGCATATTATCACAAAGCACAGCCCATGCATTGCTGCTGAGAGAGGGAGAATGACTGACAGATAGCCGGAATTTTCATCAGGAACCGTTTCCAGTGCCGATGAGCTCTGTCGCAGAGTGAAATAGGTTTTTCTTATTTTAACCGCAATAAAAGAGATGACATTATTCGCAGCAACTTAAATACATTAAATTTATTTCATAACGACAGAGGGGAGATTATTTCTTCCGGGCATCGCTTTGATTTTTTATGATGAACATTATTTTTTAATTTTCATTTTATTCGCTGAAGAAATACGTTTGTGATTGAAGTTATTTAATGTCACCACTACTATTAGCGGGCAACACAACTTCTCCCTTATTCAGAGACCAGGACAATGAGCGAAGCACTAAAAGTTCTTAATAATATTCGTACGCTGCGCGCCCAGGCCAGAGAGTATTCCATTGAAACACTGGAAGAGATGCTGGAAAAACTGGACGTAGTGGTAAAAGAACGTCGCGAAGAAGAGTCGCATTTCCAGGCTGAAAATGAAGAGCGCGCGCGCAAGCTGAATCAGTATCGTGAAATGCTGCTGGCTGATGGTATTGACCCTTCTGAGCTGGTCAGCATGCTGACTGATACCCGCGCGACAGCAAAAAGCAAACGTTCGGTGCGTCCGGCTAAATATGGTTATACCGATGAAAAAGGTGAGTCAAAGACCTGGACCGGTCAGGGCCGCACGCCAGCCATAATTAAAAAAGCGCTGGAAGAAGAGGGTAAAAAGCTGGACGATTTTTTACTGTAACGGCGCGTTATTTTGCTGCCCGACGGGCAGCCTGAGGTGGAATAAAAAAAAGGAAGCGTACGCTTCCTTTTTTATTCAGACGCGATAGAAATCACGATACCAGTCAACGAAGCGCTTTACGCCCTCCTCCACACTGGTCTGAGGTTTAAAACCAATCGCCTTAAACAGGGCTTCGGTGTCGGCACTGGTTTCCAGCACATCACCGGGCTGCATCGGCATCAGATTTTTCTTCGCGGTCATCCCCAGTGCTTTCTCAATCGCCTCAATATAGCTCATCAGCGTTACCGGCTGACTGTTACCGATATTATAAACACGATACGGTGCTGAACTGGTTGCTGGCGATCCCGATTCAACCGTCCAGTGATCGTCCTGCTGCGGAATGACATCCTGCAGACGCACAATCGCTTCAGCAATGTCATCAATATAGGTAAAGTCGCGCTTCATCTGGCCCTGGTTATAGACATCAATCGCCTCACCGGCAATCATTGCGCGGGTGAATTTAAAGAGGGCCATATCCGGACGGCCCCACGGGCCATAGACGGTGAAGAAGCGTAATCCAGTGGTCGGCAGCTGATAAAGGTGCGAGTAAGTATGAGACATTAACTCATTCGCTTTCTTCGTCGCTGCATATAAAGAGACAGGATGATCCACACTGTCGTCCGTTGAGAACGGCATCTTACGATTCAGGCCATAAACGGAACTCGACGACGCGTAGAGCAGATGTTCAATTTTATGATGACGGCAGCCTTCAAGAATATTGAGGTGACCTGTCAGATTGGAGTCTGCATAAGCATGGGGATTTTCGATGGAGTAGCGGACGCCAGCCTGCGCGCCAAGATGAATAACGCGCTGAAAATTATACTGCCCGAACAGTGACGCTATCGCGTCACGGTCGGCCAGATCCCGCTCGATAAAAGTAAAGCCAGGTTCAGCATTAATTAAATCGAGACGGGCACGCTTGAGATTTACGTCGTAATAATCATTCAGGTTGTCGATACCGACAACCTGGTGACCGGCGGCCAGCAGACGCTGACTGACATGAAAACCAATAAAGCCTGCGGCGCCGGTGACCAGAAAGTTCATAAATCCCTCGTTAATTATGCAGTTTGAATAGACGCTCCGCGGCCGATTGCATAATAAACGAAACCGCGTTTGCTGATACGCTCTGGATCATACAGGTTACGACCATCAAAAATCACGGCTTCTTTCAGCGCATTTTTGATAACGTCGAAGTCTGGTGCACGGAAGTTCTGCCACTCCGTACAGATGACCAGACCGTCTGCGCCCTGCAGTGCCGCTTCTTTGGTTCCCATCAGCTTAAGATCGCTACGGTGACCATAGATACGCTGCGCTTCATCCATTGCTTCCGGGTCAAACGCCTGAACAGACGCGCCTGCTTCCCACAGCGTTTCCATCAGCACACGGCTGGAGGCTTCACGCATGTCGTCAGTGTTCGGCTTAAATGACAGGCCCCAGAGAGCAAACGTCTTACCCTTCAGATCGTCGCCAAAATGGCGTTTGATGAAGGTTGGCAGCTTGTTTTTCTGGTTGTCATTGACATCTTCCACAGCCTGCAACAGACGTGGCTGATAGCCAATAGACTCCGCTGTACGGATTAACGCCTGCACATCTTTCGGGAAGCAGGAGCCACCGTAGCCACAGCCAGGATAGATGAAGTGGTAGCCGATACGGGGATCGGAACCGATGCCCTGGCGTACTTTTTCAATATCCGCGCCTAAACGTTCAGCCAGGTTGGACATCTCATTCATGAAGCTGATTTTGGTCGCCAGCATGCAGTTTGCTGCATACTTGGTCAGCTCTGCGCTGCGGATATCCATCATGATCATGCGATCGTGGTTGCGGTTAAACGGCTCATAAAGCTCGCGTAACAGCTCGACCACGTCATCGTTGTCGGTACCGACAACGATGCGCTCAGGACGCATGCAGTCATTCACTGCCGCACCTTCTTTCAGGAATTCCGGGTTCGACACCACATCAAAGGTGATGTTGGCGTCACGCGATTTCAGCGTTTCCGCCATCACCGCACGAACTTTGTCTGCTGTGCCAACCGGTACGGTTGATTTGTCGATAACCACTTTGTGATCGTTCATATGCTGCGCAATGGTGCGCGCTACGGCGGTCACATATTTCAGATCGGCAGAGCCGTCTTCATCCGGTGGTGTACCTACTGCAATAAACTGCATAACACCATGGTTTACGCCCTGTGCAGCATCAGTGCTGAACTTCAGACGACCCGCTTCGTAATTGGACATTACCAGCGGGGTTAAACCTGGTTCGAAAATAGGAATGATGCCTTTTTTCAGATTTTCGACTTTGTTTGCGTCGACATCAATGCAGAGAACGTCATGTCCGACTTCGGCTAACACCGCAGCCTGAACCAGACCGACATAGCCGATACCAAATACAGTGACTTTCATCGAGTTATCCTGTGTTTATAAATTACTTTTTGTTGCCAACTGCGCTATCGAGCCATTCAGAGAAATCTTTGCCCAATACCGGATGACGAACACCGTACTCAACGAAAGCCTGCATGTAGCCCAGTTTGTTACCACAGTCATGGCTTACGCCTTTCAGGTGATAAGCTTCAACGGTCTCTTTTTCCATCAGCATGGCGATAGAGTCGGTCAGCTGAACTTCGCCGCCCGCACCCGGAGGCGTCTTCGCCAGCAGAGGCCAGATGTCTGCAGACAGAACATAACGACCTACGACCGCCAGGTTAGATGGCGCTTCGGTCGCTTTTGGTTTCTCAACCACACCCACCATTGGTGCGCTGTCGCCTGGGTTCAGTTCTGCGCCCTGGCAATCGACAACACCGTAAGCGGTTACATCGGCAACCGGCTCAACCATAATCTGGCTGCGGCCTGACTCTTCATAACGGGTCAGCATCTCGGCCAGGTTATCTTTGGTTGGGTTAGATTCATATTCGTCGATGATGACGTCTGGCAGGATAACGGCAAACGGCTCGTTACCGATCAGTGGGTGTGCACACATCACTGCGTGGCCCAGGCCTTTCGCGATACCCTGACGAACCTGCATGATGGTCACGTGTGGCGGGCAGATTGACTGGATTTCATCCAGCAGCTGACGCTTAACACGTTTTTCCAGCATAGATTCCAGTTCGAAGCTGGTATCAAAATGGTTTTCGATGGCATTTTTAGATGAATGCGTAACCAGCACAATCTCGTTGATGCCTGCAGCGATACACTCGTTAACGACATACTGGATTAACGGCTTATCAACCAGCGGTAACATCTCTTTTGGAATCGCTTTGGTGGCCGGGAGCATACGCGTACCCAAACCCGCGACCGGGATTACCGCTTTTTTTACTTTGGTATTATTGGCAGACATTAAGTTACCTCTCTCATAGGCCGTTCAAGTTAATACTTGATATGTCGGTTTAAAATCGAAAATGAGTATATCAGTTAGTATCGAACGGATTTATCCTGGAAGGCATCAATCCGTCGAAATTAAGACTATTACCCAACTGTAAAGCTAAGTTCTGGCCCTGTCCTCAGCGCCAGAATCTTTCCATTTTTGCCGTTTATTCTTCTGCTGACAGCATCAGCCGAATGCGACCACCCGCGCCCCAGACGTGGCACTGCCAGTTGTCTGCGCGTTGACTGATTTGATTGAGGTGGGTGCTACCCATAGTGCCAAGGGGAACACCATTACTAAGCTGAATCTGATGGGTATCAACGTGAAGCGTGGCATTTAATCCGGCCGAGACCAGGATCAAATTTTTCAGACCCCGATGATAGTAGCCCACCAGCAGAGGGAACTGGCCGCTGAGGTTCGCCTGGCGCAGCAGCAGATTGACCTGTCTGAGCAGCCCGTTAAGTTCCGGCAGACGCTGTTTTTGCCCGGAGAGCTGCTCCTGAAGCAGGCCGTTAAACAGCGCACGCAGCAGCAGAGCGGCCAGCACGCCATTATCACCCGCACGGGTGACGTCCAGACAGTAGAAGGCCAGGTCCTTTTCAGAGAGCGCCGCAATGTCGAGCACCAGGCCCGGCTGTTCGGCCATCGTCAGCTGACGATAGTTGACCCGGCAGTTGGCGACGGTCTGTTGCACCGGCGGCTGGAGTTGTTTGAGCAGTTTGGCAGCCGCTTTCGGGTCGCGGACCAGGGCATCCCAGTCCTGAAACAGCTGCTCATCCTCTTCCACCTTTGAGGTGAACATGGAGGGATAGAGACATTCATAGACCGCTTCGCGGAATCGTTCCAGATTTTTCAGTGGCTTAAGCAGCACATCCTGCACGCCAAGGCGCAGCACATGTGCGATGTCAGACATATTTTCTGTCGCTGAGATAATCAAAATCGGCACAACGTTACCGCGGGTACGAATGTGCTCAACAAACTGAATGCCGCTCATACGGGGCATTTCGAGATCGCTGATGATCAGGTCGACAGTATGCTGTTGTAGTTGTGCAATTGCTTCCAGTCCATCTTCCGCTTTTAACGTTACAGCACCCATCGATAACAAAAATTGGTCCAGCAACGAACGGAAAACAGCCTCATCTTCGACAATGAGTATCTTTTTGCCGAGTAGTGGTTTTTCCATTCTTTCCCCCTGCCTGCCAGATAATTCAATAGTGGTTCATAAAACGCAGTTGCGCCTTCAGAATTGCGTAAAGTCACCGTTTTGAATGAACAACCTGATTATCTGCCACGGACCAGTGGTAACAGTTCATCCATTTTCTTTTCCACGGCGGCCCTGCCTGCCTCAATGGCCTCTTCAGCCCGATGAAAGTCCAGCGTTGAAATCTGCGGACAGACCGGCTGTATTAAAACATCGGGTGGATCGCCTGCCATACGGTTGCGCTTCAGGCGATTTTCCAGCACCTGGATAGAGGTTGACATAATCTCCATCGCACCCGGTGACTGAGACGCACGGCGCTGGGTGAAACTCACCAGTCGCTGACGCAGCTTTCCACCCCAACTCAATGCCGCTGCAGCGGCTTCTTCTTCACTATTTTTAGGCGTAACGGAAAACAGATCCTGCTGCATTAAATGCGCGTCATGCTGCAGGTCAACCGCAATCACAATGTCTGCACCCAGCGCGCGGGTCAGTGAGATCGGCACCGGATTGACGACGGCACCATCCACCAGCCAATACCCATTGTAGCCCACCGGCGGTAATAAACCTGGCATACTGCAGGAAGCGCGAACCGCCTGATGCAGATCACCCTCCGTCAGCCAGAGCTCCCGCCCCGTGCTGAGATTGGTGGCCACCACGCCGAAAGGTTTACTGCACTGCTCTATCGCATCATTGGGGATCAGCTGACGCACATGGTTAAAGACCCGCTCACCGCGCAGCAGTCCGCCCCGTTGCCAGGAGACATCCATCAGCCGGATCACATCCCAGTAGCGAAACGCACTGACCCACTTTTCCATCAGCGGCAGCCGGTTATTCACATAGGCTGACCCGACTAGCGCGCCGACAGAGCAACCCGCCACGACGTCGATCCCGATACCCGCACGCTCCAGTGCGTTGATCACGCCAATGTGCGCCCATCCTTTCGCTGCGCCGGCCCCCAGCGCCAATCCTATTTTTACCTTTCTCATTTGTATCTGGTCCTGCCGTCAATACGTAGCGTCACAGCGTGGGGTCAGCTAACATAGCGCGCTTATGAAACCGACTCATCATTTTCGGGAGCTAATGTGTCAGAAACCTGCCCATGTTGTAGCGGACAGCAGTATAGCGTATGTTGCGAGCCCTTTCTGCAGGGTAACCAGATTCCTGTTACGGCTGAACAACTTATGCGCTCCCGCTATTGTGCCTATGTTAAGCACAATGCCGAATATCTGGTCGCGACCTGGCATCCTGACAAACGTCATCCGGAGATGTCAGGGCTTTTATCTGAAAGTTTTTCCGGTACCGAGTGGCTTAGTCTGAATGTAACCCGTTGTAATCATGGAAGCCATGATAATGAAGCGTTCGTGACTTTTTTTGCGCGATACCGCGAGAAAACGAACATTCATGCCATTCATGAGTGTTCCCGCTTTCTTCGCGAGGATCAACGCTGGTACTATGTTGACGGTTCCGTGCCGCCCGTTGGGCGCAACGATCGTTGCCCGTGCGGCAGTGATAAGAAATACAAAAAATGTTGTGGTTGAGCTGAAGGCTGAGCCCGCAGTTTAACCCCTAATGCTTTGACAGGACTCTGATTGAGATGCAAGCGCAAACCATGCAAAGAAAAGTTTTACGAACCATTTGTCCCGATGCAAAAGGTCTGATCGCCAAAATCACCAATATTTGTTACAAGCACGAACTCAATATCGTGCAGAACAATGAGTTTGTTGATCATCGCACCGGGCGTTTTTTCATGCGTACCGAGCTGGAAGGCATCTTCAACGACAACACCCTGCTGGCCGATCTCGACAGCGCCCTGCCCCAGGGGTCAGTGCGTGAACTGCACAGCGCCGGCCGCCGTCGCGTGGTGATTCTGGTCACCAAAGAGGCGCACTGCCTGGGCGACCTGTTAATGAAGAGCGCGTTTGGCGGTCTGGATATGGAGATTGCCGCGGTCATTGGTAACCATGACACGCTGCGTTCGCTGGTTGAGCGGTTTGATATTCCCTTCGTTCTGGTGAGTCACGAGGGACTGACGCGGGAAGAGCACGATAACCGCATGGTGGAAGAGATTGACCGCTATCAGCCCGATTATGTGGTGCTGGCGAAATATATGCGCGTCCTGACCCCTGCCTTTGTGCAGCGCTTCCCGAACCAGATTATTAACATTCACCACTCTTTCCTGCCTGCCTTTATCGGTGCCCGGCCTTATCATCAGGCCTACGAGCGTGGCGTGAAAATCATTGGTGCCACCGCGCACTACGTGAATGACAATCTCGATGAAGGCCCGATCATCATGCAGGATGTGATTAATGTCGATCACAGCTATACCGCTGACGAGATGATGCGTGCAGGTCGTGACGTCGAAAAAAACGTGCTGAGCAACGCCCTCTATAAAGTGCTGGGGCAGCGCGTCTTCGTTTACGGCAACCGTACGATTATTCTTTAATCAGCCAGCGCGCTGAATTGACTGTGGATTCAGCGCTACGCGTAAAAAGTGGGCAAACAGTTCCTGTTTTGCCAGTGGGCGCTTTACACCCTTATCGCATTTGGTATGATGCGCCCCGCTTTGAGAGTGAAAGATTCAGGCCATGGTGGGATTCCCGAGCGGCCAAAGGGAGCAGACTGTAAATCTGCCGTCACAGACTTCGAAGGTTCGAATCCTTCTCCCACCACCATCTGAATCTGAATACGCCTCAAGCCAGCATTATCCCCGGTGGGATTCCCGAGCGGCCAAAGGGAGCAGACTGTAAATCTGCCGTCACAGACTTCGAAGGTTCGAATCCTTCTCCCACCACCATCCTGCATTCAGCACATTTCCCCCAAATCGATGCATCAGCTTCCTGTTCTGCGGGGAGAGGGATGAGAACCTTCGACTAAGGTTCGGGTCGAGCATCGCGAGACAACGCGCTTCAGCGCGGCCCGCAGGGTGAGGCGCAACGCGCCGAATCATCCTTCTCCCACCACCATCCTGCATTCAGCACACTTTCCCCAAATCGATACATCAGCTTCCTGTTCTGCGGGGAGAGGGATGAGAACTCCCTGCTAACAGAGCACCTACACGTTTTCAAACGTTCTGCCCCCTCTTCTGCCATGACTTTTTCAGTAAAAATCGCTACCATCACCGCCTCTCATTTTCTGAACCATGGTTGACCTCATGAAATTTGTTTCATTCAACATCAATGGGTTGCGCGCCCGCCCTCATCAGCTTCAGGCGCTGGTTGAACAGCATCAGCCCGATGTCATTGGCTTACAGGAAACCAAAGTCCATGACGAAATGTTCCCGCTGGAAGAGGTCGCAAAGCTGGGTTATCACGTTTTCTATCACGGTCAGAAAGGCCACTACGGCGTGGCACTGCTCACCAGAATGCAGCCGGTTTCAGTGAGCCGGGGCTTTCCGGGAGAGGATGAAGAGGCACAGCGCCGGTTGATCATGGCGGAAATTCCCAGCCCGATCGGCGACATCACGGTCATTAACGGCTATTTCCCGCAGGGTGAAAGCCGCGACCATCCCACCAAGTTTCCGGCAAAAGAGAAGTTCTATCGCGACCTGCAGCGTCTGCTGACCGAAGATCTGCCTGCCGATAAACCGGTTCTGATCATGGGTGACATGAACATCAGCAGCACCGATCGGGATATTGGAATTGGCGAGGATAGCCGCAAGCGCTGGCTGAGAACCGGTAAATGCTCCTTCCTGCCGGAAGAGCGCGAGTGGATGGATCGGCTGCTGGGCTGGGGCCTGGTTGATACCTGGCGTGAACATAACCCGGAGGTCGCCGATCGCTTCTCCTGGTTTGATTACCGTTCAAAAGGTTTCGATGATAATCGCGGCCTGCGCATCGATCTGGTGCTGGCAAGCAAAAATCTGGCAGCACACTGCGTTGAGACCGGCATTGATTATGAGATCCGTGGCATGGAGAAGCCCTCTGATCACGCTCCCATCTGGTCGCTGTTTCGCTTTTAACTGATGGTCGCGTGGCAGAGCGCCACGCGACACTTATTTCACGATCTTCCAGATCAGGTTGTTGGTGCCGATGGAGTGTTCATCCCGGGCGCACTGCAGCAGCACCCCTTCCGACTTCACCACCGCGCCTTCACTGTAGTTACGGTTTTCAAAAATACAGCAGCGCAGGCAGTCTGGCTGACGTCGCTCTGCCTGCGTCCAGGCTTCCGGCGGCATATCCACTACCACATCGGTGTTCACACCGTTATTGCCGGGTGGCATCGACTGATAGCGACCGTTGGCCTGAACTGCGCTGGTTGCCAGCGACAGGGCCAGCACCATCAATACTGAGTAACGCCTCATTCCGTCTCCTTCACTTTACGTCTGGTTTTGCGCACCGGACGCTTCTGTCCGGTGGAGGGTAATCCCCGAAAGGCATGCGCCGCAGGCTGCTGTCGCGCCTGGTGGATCAGACCGGTTAAGGTCTGGACCAGCGGTTGCATAAATTCCTCATAACGACAGGCCTTTTCGCTGATACGGGTCAGTGTCGACTCCCACTGCGCCGTCATATCCGGGCGGGCAGCCAGATCGGGCAACGAGTGAATCAGGGCGCGTCCGGCCTCGGTCGCGTTGATGTATCGCCCTTTCTTCACCAGGAAACCACGACGAAACAGCAGTTCAATAATGCCAGCCCGCGTCGCTTCCGTTCCTAAACCATCGGTCGCACGCAGCACTTTCTTTAATTCTTTATCCTGAACGAACCGGGCAATGCCGGTCATCGCAGAGAGAAGCGTGGCATCGGTGAACGGACGCGGCGGCTGGGTTTGCTTCGCCAGCACCTCGCCGCGCTCGCACAACAGCGAATCCCCTTTCGCCACCACCGGCAGCGGCATGCCGTCATTCTCCTCGTCACGCTCTTTGCTGCCCAGCAGTGAACGCCAGCCCGCCTCCGCCAGGAAACGCGCTTTCGCAACAAATTTTCCCCCGGCAATTTCGAGGTCGATGACGCACTTACGGAACACCGCATCCGGGCAGAACTGCATCAGATACTGGCGCGCCACCAGCTCATAAATATGCTGCTCGTTTTCCGTAAGCTTTACCGTGCCGGCGCGGGCCGTCGGAATAATGGCGTGGTGGGCGTCCACCTTTTTATCATCCCAGCAGCGGTTGCGCCGATCCGCATCGAAATCAGCGGGCGGGGTCAACAGTGACTGATGCGCCTGAATCGCCTTAAGTACTGCATGACGCCCGGCAAAATGCTCTTCGGGCAGGTAGCGGCTGTCCGAACGGGGATAGGTAATCAGCTTGTGGGTTTCATACAGCCGCTGACAGGTATCCAGTACCGTCTGCGCACTCAGCCCGTAACGTTTTGCCGCCTCAATCTGCAGGCTGGAGAGGGAGAATGGCAGTGGTGCCCCCTCATTTTCCCGTTTATCGCTGTAGGCCGTGACCGTCGCTGGCTGACCGGTAATCCGGGCCACCACATGATCTGCCAGGGCGCGTCTGAGCAGACGGCCCTCTTCATCCTGCCACGGCTCACAGGCTTCGCTGGGGATCCAGCTGGCCACAAACCGGGTGCCATCAGGCGTGACGATGTGGGCTTTAACTTCGAAATACTCTTTCGGCAGGAAGTTTTCAATCTCTTCATCGCGCCGCACCACCAGCCCGAGCACCGGGGTCTGCACCCGGCCAACCGACAGCACGCCATCATAGCCTGCATTTCGCCCCAGCAGTGTCCAGGCGCGGGTCATGTTAATGCCATAGAGCCAGTCTGCCCGGGCGCGAGCCAGCGCCGAAACACACAGCGGAATAAATTCGCGATTCTCACGCAGACGGTTGACCGCCCGATCCACCGCCTGCGGGTTAAGATCGTTGATCAGGCAGCGCTGCACTTTGCTGCGTTTTTCCGCGGGCAGTTTCAGATAGTCGAGCACTTCATCGACCAGCAGCTGACCTTCGCGATCCGGGTCACCGGCATGCACCACTTCTGTCGCCTGCGCCAGTAGTCCCTCGACCACCTTCAGCTGTTTCGCGACCGACGGGCGCGGTTGCAGCTGCCATTTTTCGGGAATAATCGGCAGGTCCGCCAGCGACCAGCGTGCATAGCGGCTGTCATATGTGTCAGGCTGCGCCTGCTCCAGCAGGTGCCCTACGCACCAGGTAACAATCTGATCGTTGCCGCAGGCAATAAATCCATCACCCCGTCGATGCGGTTTCGGCAGTACATCGGCAATCGCACGTCCCAGGCTCGGTTTTTCCGCAATAAACAAACGCATTGAATCAGCTATTCCTTAACATCAGGGAAACGGAGAGTAACCGGCTCGGCTGTCGGTGTAAATTCAGGGCTATGTTAGCCTGGCAGGCCTGCTGGCGTAAGCATGACGCGCAGTGTTAGCGATCGTTCGCACAGGAACCGTGCAAAAAGCAGGGCTCAGAACGCCCTGCTGCCAGCGGATAAAGAGGATCAGAAATAACGCACGAAAGGCGTGGTGTCAGGCGGGAGAACCGTGGTGCCCGATTTCAGTTGTGGCGTGCCCAGATAGAGGAAGCCGACAATGGCATCCTGCTCCCGGCAGCCAAATGCCTGCCGCACCTGCTCGTCATCGGTCCAGGGACCGCTGCGCCAGATGCCGTTGTAACCCTGCGCGACGGCGGCCATCTGCATTGCCATGACCGCACAGCTGGCTGAGGCAATCTGCTCCCAGCGCGGCACTTTATGATGCTCCTCGCAGTGGGCCACCACCGTGATGATCATCGGAGCGCGAAACGGCGACTGACTTGCTTTGTTAATCGCCTTTTCATCCAGCTGTTTTTCCCGTGCCGCCCGCTCCAGCAGCTGGCTCATCCGGTCGCGCCCCTCTTTTTCCACAATGACGAACCGCCAGGGTTGCAGGGTGCCATGATCCGGGGCGCGCATGCCCGCCCGCAGGATATTTTCAAGGATCTCACCCGCCGGGGCAGGTTCACTCAGGCGTGAGGCCGAACGACGATTTACCAGTAATTCAAGGGCGTCCATGTTTCTCTCCCGATCTCTGTATTGTTGCCTTCATCCTGGCACAGCCAGATTTTTTGTAACAGTGCGCGGTGATTTCCTGCTGACTTTTAACACGGCGCTCTTTAGGATGAGCTCGTCGGGGAAGCCGGGGCCGCGCGGCGGCCACTTCCTGCTACATATTTATGGAGAGTCTGATGCGCACATTGTGGCGAATAATCGCAGGTCTGTTCCGCTGGAGCTGGCGGGTATTAAATTTTATCAGGGAATTCATTCTGAATATTTTCCTGATTTTGTTGATTGTGGTGGGTGTAGGGATCTGGCTGCAGGTCAGTGGCTCAGGCAGCAGTTCAGCCCCCATTCAGCAGGGTGCACTGAAAGTCGATCTCAGCGGTGTGCTGGTCGATAAACCCTCAGTGAGCAACCGCCTCAGCAAAATTGGCCGTCAGTTACTGGGCGCCAGCAGCGACCGTTTGCAGGAAAACTCACTGTTTGATGTGGTCGATGCCATTCGCCAGGCGAAAGATGACAGCAACATCAAAGGGATGGTGCTCGATTTACGTGAGTTTGCGGGCGGCGATCAGCCGTCACTGCAATATGTGGGTAAAGCGCTGCGGGAATTTCGTGACAGCGGCAAGCCGATTTATGCTCTGGGCGACAGCTACAGCCAGGCGCAGTACTACCTTGCCAGCTACGCCACCAGAATCTATCTCTCACCGCAGGGCACCGTGGATCTGCACGGTTTAGCCACCAACGGGCTTTATTACAAAACCCTGCTGGAGAAGCTGAAAGTGACCTCGCACGTTTTCCGCGTCGGCACCTACAAATCGGCGGTCGAACCTTTCCTGCGTGATGATATGTCCCCTGCCGCCCGTGACGCAGACAGCCGCTGGATTGGTCAGCTGTGGCAGAACTACCTGAACACCGTGTCGGCGAATCGTCAGATTACGCCGGAACAGCTGTTCCCGGGTGCGGCGGCGATTATTGCCGGGTTGAATGCAGTCAAAGGTGACACCGCGCAATATGCGCTGGATAACAAGCTGGTCGATGTTCTGGACTCGCGCGCGGCGGCCGATCAGGAGCTGGTAAAAACCTTTGGTCTGGATAAGCAGACGAACGATTACCGCAGCGTCAGCATCTATGACTACAGCGTGAAGTCCGCCTCAGCACAGCAGGATGGCAACATCGCCGTGGTGCTGGCCAGCGGTGCCATCATGGATGGTGAAGAGACACCGGGCAACGTCGGTGGCGACACCACGGCGGCGCAGATCCGCGATGCGCGTCTCGATCCCAAAATCAAAGCGATTATTCTGCGGGTGAACAGCCCGGGTGGCAGCGTCACCGCCTCTGAAGCGATTCGCGAAGAGCTGGCGGCGGCGCAGGCAGCGGGCAAACCGATTGTGGTTTCGATGGGCGGTATGGCCGCATCCGGCGGCTACTGGATCTCAACGCCTGCCAGTTATATCGTGGCGAACCCCAGCACGCTCACCGGCTCGATTGGCATCTTCGGGGTCATCAATACCCTGGAAAACAGCCTGGACAGCATCGGGGTTCACACCGATGGTGTCGCAACCTCGCCGCTGGCGGATATTTCCACCACCAAGGCGCTGCCTGCTGAAGTGCAGCAGCTGATGCAGCTGACCATCGAAAATGGCTACCGCAACTTCGTTGGCCTGGTGGCGAAGTCCCGCCATAAAACGCCGGAACAGATCGATGCGATTGCTCAGGGCCACGTCTGGACCGGCAGCGATGCGAAAGCCAATGGTCTGGTGGATGCGCTGGGTGACTTTGACGATGCGGTGAAGAAAGCGGGTGAGCTGGCCAAAGTCAGCAAGCCGCAGCTAAGCTGGTATCAGGATGAGCCCGGCTTCCTGGATCTGATCCTGGGTCAGATGAATGCCTCAGTGCAGGCCGTGCTGCCTGCCACGCTTAAGGCCTGGCTGCCCGCCCCCATGCTGGATGTGATGAGTGCGATGAAAGCCCAGCCGGGTCTGCTGGACCATCTCAACGATCCGCAAAACCGTTACGCATTCTGCCTCAACTGCGGCGAAGTGCGATAAACCTCGCAGCCCGGCCGCTGGTCGGGCTGCTTTTCCCCGCTATTCCCCTTATACTGCGCGTTTTACGGCAAGTCTGAGTGTTTTCATGCAAAAGAAAAATATCTATGTAGCCTACACGGGCGGGACAATCGGTATGCAGCGTTCGGCGCAGGGCTATATTCCGGTTTCCGGCCACCTGCAACAACAGCTGGCAGACATGCCGGAGTTCCACCGCCCTGAAATGCCTGATTTCACGATTCACGAATATCAGCCGCTGATCGACTCCTCTGACATGACGCCGGAGGACTGGCAGTCTATCGCTGAAGATATCCGCCAGAACTACGATCGCTATGACGGCTTTGTGATCCTGCATGGTACAGACACCATGGCCTTCACCGCCTCCGCGCTCTCATTTATGCTGGAGAATCTGGCCAAGCCGGTTATCGTCACCGGCTCGCAGATTCCGCTAGCGGAATTACGCTCGGACGGTCAGCAGAATCTGCTGAACTCCCTTTATGTGGCGGCCAACTATCCGATTAGCGAAGTGTCGCTGTTTTTCAACAACACGCTCTATCGCGGTAACCGGACCACCAAGGCGCATGCCGATGGCTTTAACGCCTTTGCCTCGCCTAACCTTCCGGCGTTGCTGGAAGCGGGTATTCATATCCGCCGCCTCAACACGCCGCCGGCCCCTGCCGGTCAGGGTGAGCTGAAAGTTCACACCATTATCCCGCAGCCGATTGGCGTGGTCACTATCTATCCGGGTATCTCTGCGGATGTGGTGCGTAACTTCCTGCGTCAGCCGGTGAAAGCGCTGATCCTCCGCTCCTATGGCGTAGGTAATGCGCCACAGAACAAAGAGTTTCTGGCTGAACTGCAACAGGCCAGCGAACGTGGCATCGTCGTGGTGAACCTCACCCAGTGTATTTCAGGCAAGGTCAATATGGGCGGCTACGCCACCGGCAATGCGCTGGAACACGCGGGCGTGATCAGCGGATCGGATCTGACCGTGGAAGCGGCACTGACCAAACTACACTTTTTACTCAGCCAGGATCTCTCTGCCGATCAAATCCGCGCCCGGATGCAGCAGAATCTGCGCGGCGAACTGACCGAAGACTGACTACGGAGCGAATCAGAATGAAGCGGGCACTCATCATTATTGATATACAGAACGATTTTTGCCCCGGCGGCCCGATGGCAGTCCATGAGGGAGACCAGACGGTCGACGTGGCAAATCGCTATGCGCGAGCCTTTCGCGAGAACGGGGAATGCGTGCTGGCCCTGCAGGACTGGCATCCGGCCGACCATGGCAGTTTCGCCTCGGTCTCCGGTGAGCCGGTCTATACGCTGGGTGAGCTGAACGGTCTGGCACAGATCTGGTGGCCGGATCACGGCATACAGGGCTCGGCCGGTGCAGACTTTCACCCCGGCCTGGATCGTTCGCTGTTCGATGCAACCTTCCACAAGGGTCAGGACCAGGATGTCGACAGTTACAGCGCCTTTTTTGACAATGGTCATCGCCGTAAAACCGAGCTGGACAGCTGGCTGCGCGAGCGTGGCATCACTCATCTGGTGATGCTCGGGCTGGCGACCGACTACTGCGTTAAATACAGCGTGCTGGATGCACTGGAGCTGGGTTATCACGTTGAGGTGGTCAAAGAGGGCTGCCGCGGCGTGAATCTGAATCCTGAAGACAGCGAGATCGCCTTTGCGCAGATGACCGCGCAGGGCGCGGTTCTGATTTAAAACAGAGCTGGCAGGACGCCAGCTTTTTTTAGTGCAGATGAATACGGGTCACGTCCGATTCAATACCGAACTCTTCCTTCAGCTCTTTTTTTGACTTCATCACCATCTCCCCCCCTTTGCCGATGGTCATGTGCTGCGGCGCATCGTTGTGTCTCGCCTGCCACATCATGACCAGCTGCAGGCAGTTGTCACGCTGCTCCTGGGTCAGGGCCACGCCGTCCGGCCACTTACCGATCTCCACCGCCGTTGCCAGACGCTGATAGACTTCCGGCGTCATTGACGCCAGCATGGCTTCCAGTTGTTCCTTCATCGCCCTTACCCTCTGGTCTGTTCGCCCTGCTCATCGGTGAAATTCAGCGAGGCGGAGTTTACACAGTAGCGTTCGCCGGTAGGCTGCGGACCATCCGGGAAAACATGCCCGAGGTGCGCGTCACAGCTGCCGCAGCGGATCTCCACACGCTGCATACCGTGAGAGTTGTCTTCGATATAGCGAATCGCCTCATCACTGACCGGCTGATAGAAGCTAGGCCAGCCACAGCCTGAGTCATATTTGGTTTCTGACAGAAAAAGGGGCGCTTCACACACCAGACAGTGATAGATGCCCTCCTGCTTGTTGTGCAACAGGGCGCCGCTGTAAGGCGGTTCCGTTCCGCGATGCTGAGTAACGTAGCGCTGCATTTCAGTCAGCTGCGCAATTTTTGCTTCGGGTGCGGTCTCTTTAGCCATTTTAGGATTCCGGGCAGTGCCATTCTGAAAATTTCGTCTATTATTCTAACAAATGATCAACATAACCCGGGTCTTTTTTTGTGCTCACCCTTTCACTCTGCCCTTCGCAAAGCGGATTTGTGACTTCGATCACCTTTTATCCGGAGCATCCCTATATATTCGGCGATTGATTCAATGAAGCGCGATATCATTGGCGGCGCGCAAGCGGTTGCGCACCGAATAATTCCTCTCAGGCGAATTGATTTGTCGCAACAATTGACACGATTCCGCTTGACGCCTGGTAAGGTTTTTGTAATTTTACAGGCAACCTTTTATTCACTAACAAATAGCTGGTGGAATATATGACTATCAAAGTAGGTATCAACGGTTTCGGCCGTATCGGTCGCATCGTTTTCCGTGCTGCACAGAAGCGTTCTGACATCGAAATCGTTGCTATCAACGACCTGCTGGACGCGGATTACATGGCGTACATGCTGAAGTATGACTCTACTCACGGTCGTTTCGACGGCACCGTAGAGGTTCAGGATGGCGCACTGATCGTAAACGGTAAAAAAATCCGTGTTACTGCTGAGCGTGACCCGGCTAACCTGAAGTGGGATGAAGCAGGCGTTGACGTTGTTGCAGAAGCAACCGGTATCTTCCTGACCGACGAAACCGCACGCAAACACATCACCGCAGGTGCTAAGAAAGTCGTTCTGACCGGTCCATCTAAAGATGACACCCCAATGTTTGTTCGTGGTGCAAACTTCGACAAATATGAAGGCCAGGATATCGTTTCTAACGCATCCTGCACCACTAACTGCCTGGCTCCGCTGGCAAAAGTTATCAACGACAAGTTTGGTATCGTTGAAGGCCTGATGACCACCGTTCACGCGACCACTGCTACGCAGAAAACCGTTGATGGCCCGTCTCACAAAGACTGGCGCGGCGGCCGCGGCGCATCGCAGAACATCATCCCTTCATCAACCGGCGCAGCGAAAGCCGTTGGTAAAGTTCTGCCAGAGCTGAACGGCAAACTGACCGGTATGGCGTTCCGCGTTCCAACCCCTAACGTTTCCGTTGTTGACCTGACCGTGCGTCTGGAAAAAGCGGCATCTTACAAAGAAATCTGTGCTGCAATTAAAGCTGCTGCAGAAGGCGAGATGAAAGACGTTCTGGGCTACGTTGAAGATGACGTGGTTTCTACCGACTTCAACGGCGAAGTCCTGACTTCCGTGTTTGACGCTAAAGCGGGTATCGCGCTGAACGACAACTTTGTGAAACTGGTTTCCTGGTATGACAACGAAACTGGCTACTCAAACAAAGTTCTCGACCTGATTGCACTGGTTTCTGCTAAATAAGGCAGCCAGACATCATTGAGAATAAGGGCGACTTCGGTCGCCCTTTTTTTGATCCGCACAGGAAGGAATCGAACATGCAAGACAAACTGTTTTCTCTGCCGGTAGTCACGCAGATCTCCCCTTACCTCTCGCAGCGCCAGGTGGGTGAATTGCCGACCATTGTCGTCAGCCATCCTAAAGTCCGGGCGGCAATTACGCTGCAGGGCGCACATCTGATCGCCTGGCAACCCAGCGGTGAAAAGCCGGTGCTCTGGCTGAGTGATAAGAGCCTCTTCTCACCGGGTAAAGCCATTCGCGGCGGCGTGCCGATCTGCTGGCCCTGGTTTGGCCCCGCTGGTGAACCGGCACACGGTTTTGCCCGGGTTCAGCCGTGGAAGCTGACCGCGCATGACGAAAATGACGAGGGGGTGATGCTGACGCTGGTGCTGGAGAGCAATCCCCAGACGCTGAAACTCTGGCCACATGAGTTCACCCTGATTGCCCGCTTCCGTCTGGGTGAGCATTGCGAGATTGAGCTGGAAGCCTATGGTGATTATGAGGCCACGGCGGCGCTGCACAGCTACTTCAGCGTGAGCGATATCAGCGGTGTAGAGGTCTCCGGTCTCGGCAACAGCTATATCGATAAAGTGAACAACGGCGAGACCGGCAGCAGCGACGGCAGACAGCGTTATCCAGGCCGCATCGACCGCATCTTCACCGCGCCGGAAGATTGCTCGGTGATTCATGACACAGCGGGTCAGCGTCAGGTCGAGGTTTATCATCACCATCATAGTGACGTTGTCACCTGGAACCCCGGCGTAGAACTCTCCTGTAGCATGGCCGATATGGCGAATGAGGGTTATAAAACGATGGTCTGCGTGGAAACCGCGCGCATCAGTAAACCGCTACGCAGTGCGGGCGAGAAACCGGCACGGCTGGCCACGACGTTCCGTCTGAAAAAGAAAGCCGCCGCCAGCGACAAGGCTATCGGCTAAACGATATCCAGCGGTAATTTATGCTGCGGTGCAGGCCAGGCGCGATCGATAAGCTGAAGCTCTTCGTCGGTCAGCACCACCTCCAGCGCCGCAGCATTCTCCTGCACGTGGGCCACAGAGCTGGCTTTAGGGATAGCGATCACGCCAGGCTGACGAATCACCCACGCCAGCAGAAGCTGCGCCACGCTGATGCCCTTCTGCTGTGCAATCTGAGTCAGCAGAGGATCGGTAAAGAGCGTATCCCGCAGCCGACCCGCCTGCGCCAGGGGACAGTAGGCCATCACCGGCACGCCACGCTGCTGACAGGCTGGCAACAGATCAAACTCAATACCGCGTGACGCCAGATGGTAGAGAACCTGATTGGTCGCACAGTGTTCCCCATTGGGTTCATCCCACAGTTCGGCCATGTCATCTGTATCGAAGTTTGACACCCCCCAGAAACGAATCTTGCCCTGCTGCTGCAGCGTTTCCATCGCGCGCAGTGTCTCTTCCAGTGGAATATTTCCGCGCCAGTGCAGCAGGTAGAGGTCGAGGTAATCCGTCTGTAACCGGCGCAGACTGCGCTCGCAGGCTTCAATCGCATCCGAGTGACCTGCATTCCAGGGATAGACTTTGGAGACCAGCAGGGCCTGATCGCGGCGGCCGCGCAGCGCCTCACCGACGACCTCTTCTGCGCCGCCATCCGCATACATTTCGGCCGTATCAATCAGCCGTAACCCGCAGTCGAGTCCGGCCTGCAGGGCAGCGACTTCACGGGCACGCTGCGACGGATTTTCACCCATAAACCAGCTACCCTGACCGATAACCGGCAGCGAGGCATGGCCGGCAAACGTCATTCTGTTGCGCATTCTCTTCCCTTACCCCATTACGGGGCCCTGTAAAAGAACAGAGGGCGGTAAACGCCCTCTTTTAGTGCATACTCAGAAGCTGTAGCTGACGCCGGTCCAGACCGTCGCCTGCCCGCTTTTATCAATCATCGGGCTGTCTTTGATTTCGCTGTCAAAGCGGGTGTAACGCCCTACTACTCCGACGTTCCACTGCGTGTCAATCTGATAGCTGGCGCTCAGCTCAACATAAGGTGACCAGCTGTCATCCGGATTATAACGACTGATGCCGGTCCGGGCGCTCTCATGACCGGAGACACCGTAGTAATAACGGTTCTGATTGGCACTGTTCCACATGGCACCGATGCCTGGCGTCAGGCTGAAGTCGCCCATCTGGAAGCGATAGAGATAGGTCAGGTCCCAGATGACGCCGTTGCTGTTGTTCAGCACATCACCCAGCAACGCGGTGCGGACAATCCCCCAGTCTGCCGTGTGACGGTAAGTGGCACCGCCCATCAGCGTCATGCGGCGCTTATCCAGTCCTTTCATATCGCCCAGATCGTTGTCGCTGGGTTTGTACTCTTGCGGTGACCCCAGCAGGGTCAGCGACAGCTGATTCTGTGGATCTTTCCACAGGTAGTAACCGCCCTGCAGGCTGCGGAACCAGAAGTTTTCACCCTCGTAGTTGATCACCGGAACCGGAAGATACCGGTCCTGTCCGCCGCGATACGGTGACTCTGCGTAGATGACCGATGCCCCCAGAGAAAGCGGATCGGCACTCGCCTGCCCGGTGAGTAAATAACAGGGCAGAAGGGCAACAAGCGTCTTAAATTTGAATTGGTTCACAATTTATTCATTCCATAAATATAACAATCAAACCCTAAGTCTAACGGTTTTTTACCGCTGGATTAACTTATATCAAAATCCTTTAAGTCAGTTACCGATGCAGGTGGCATTAAAGGTTAAAAGTACGTTAAGTTAATGCTTCAGTCAGTTGAACCCATCTCACAACAAATCAAAATTGCCGTTGATCTTCCCCTCATTCACGCAAACCCACGGAGGAAATTTCTTAGAAGCCATCTACAGTTAGAAGTAACAGCAAAGAGTTTGGACGAGCAGAGTAACCACAAACGTTGTGTATCCCGATAAAAAAGATCAGGTTGGCATAAGGGTTGCTGTACTCAACAGAGAATATCTTCCGGGAGCTGCTACAAGCCTCTAATTACGCTCCTTACCTGTGCTAAAAACGAAAGGACGGGCATCGCTATGAATATATTCGATCACTATCGTCAGCGTTATGAAGCTGCCAAGGACGAAGAGTTCACACTGCAGGAATTTCTTGCCATCTGTAAGCAGGATCGCAGTGCATACGCCAACGCTGCAGAACGACTGTTAATGGCTATCGGAGAGCCGGTAATGGTCGACACTGCTCAGGAGCCACGCCTTTCCAGAATATTCTCCAATCGTGTGATGGGACGCTATCCGGCGTTTGAGGAGTTCTACGGTATGGAGGAGGCGATTGAACAGATTGTCTCCTACCTGAAACATGCCGCCCAGGGACTGGAAGAGAAGAAACAGATTCTCTATCTGCTCGGCCCGGTCGGTGGTGGTAAATCGTCACTGGCGGAACGGCTCAAGTCGCTGATGCAGCGGGTGCCCATCTATGTGCTGAGCGCCGACGGCGAGCGCAGTCCGGTGAACGATCACCCCCTCTGCCTGTTTAACCCGCAGGAAGATGCGCACATTCTTGAGAAAGAGTATGGCGTACCGCGTCGTTACCTGGGCACCATCATGTCGCCGTGGGCCGCTAAACGGCTGCACGATTTCGGTGGCGATATCTCCCGCTTTAAGGTGGTAAAAGTCTGGCCATCCATCCTGGAACAGCTGGCCATCGCGAAAACCGAGCCGGGTGATGAGAACAACCAGGATATCTCCGCGCTGGTGGGTAAAGTGGACATCCGTAAACTGGAGAACCACGCGCAGAACGATCCGGATGCTTATGGTTACTCCGGTGCCCTCTGCCGCGCCAACCAGGGGATTATGGAGTTCGTGGAGATGTTTAAAGCGCCGATCAAGGTGCTGCATCCGTTACTGACCGCCACCCAGGAGGGGAACTACAATGGCACCGAAGGAATTTCGGCGCTGCCCTTCAACGGCATCATCCTGGCGCACTCCAACGAATCCGAATGGGTCACCTTCCGCAACAACAAAAACAACGAGGCGTTCCTTGACCGTGTCTACATCGTTAAGGTGCCTTACTGCCTGCGCGTCTCTGAAGAGATCAAGATTTATGACAAGCTGCTGAACCACAGTGAGCTGGCCACCTCGCCCTGTGCGCCCGGAACGCTGGAAACGCTGGCCCGCTTCTCCATCCTGTCGCGTCTGAAAGATCCGGAGAACTCCAGCATCTACTCCAAAATGCGGGTCTACGATGGTGAAAGCCTGAAAGATACCGACCCGAAAGCGAAGTCGTGGCAGGAGTATCACGACTATGCCGGTGTGGATGAGGGAATGAACGGCCTGTCGACCCGCTTTGCCTTTAAGATTCTGTCGCGGGTGTTTAACTTTGACCACACAGAAGTGGCGGCTAACCCGGTCCATCTCTTCTATGTGCTGGAGCAGCAGATTGAACGTGAGCAGTTCCCGCAGGAGCAGGCTGAGAAGTATCTTGAGCACCTCAAAGGCTACCTGATTCCTAAGTATGCTGAGTTCATCGGCAAGGAGATTCAGACCGCCTATCTGGAATCCTACTCTGAATATGGTCAGAACATCTTTGACCGCTACGTTACTTACGCCGACTTCTGGATTCAGGATCAGGAGTACCGCGATCCCGATACCGGACAGCTGTTCGATCGTGAATCGCTCAACGCGGAGCTGGAGAAGATTGAGAAGCCCGCCGGGATCAGTAACCCGAAAGATTTCCGTAACGAGATCGTGAACTTCGTGCTGCGTGCCAGGGCACACAATAACGGTCGTAATCCGAACTGGACCAGTTACGAGAAATTACGCACCGTCATCGAGAAAAAGATGTTCTCGAACACGGAAGAGTTACTGCCGGTCATCTCGTTCAACACCAAGACCTCTACCGATGAGCAGAAAAAGCATGATGATTTTGTCGATCGCATGATGGAAAAAGGCTATACCCGCAAACAGGTTCGCCTGCTCTGTGAGTGGTATCTGCGAGTGCGCAAGTCGTCCTGATAAGAGTCTGTAAGCATGCCGGGTTGTCAGACCGGCACCACAGGTCGGGTTCGCCCGGCCTGCTTACAATGCAGTTTGGGGGAATACCATGGCCTATTTCATCGATCGCCGGCTGAACGGCAAAAACAAGAGCGCGGTCAACCGCCAGCGCTTCTTGCGCCGTTACAAGTCACAAATCAAGCAGTCGATCTCCGAGGCCATCAATAAACGCTCGGTGACCGACGTCAGCAGCGGTGAGTCTGTCTCAATCCCGATTGACGACATCAATGAGCCGATCTTCCATCAGGGACGGGGCGGAAATCGCCATCGGGTCCATCCGGGTAACGACCATTTTGTGCAGAATGACCGCATCGAACGGCCTCAGGGTGGTGGAGGCGGTGGCGGCAGTGGTCAGGGCAATGCCAGTCAGGATGGTGAAGGTCAGGATGAGTTTGTCTTTCAGATCTCGAAAGATGAGTATCTTGACCTGCTGTTTGAAGATCTCGCCCTGCCTAACCTGCGCCGCAACCAGCATCGTCAGCTGAACGAATACAAGACCCACCGGGCGGGCTTCACCTCTAACGGCGTACCCGCCAATATCAGCGTGGTGCGCTCGCTGCAGAACTCGCTGGCGCGGCGTACGGCGATGACGGCGGGCAAACGCCGGATGCTGCACGAACTGGAAGAGACGCTTCTGCAGGTGGAGAACACCGAACCGGCACAGCTGCTGGAGGAGGAGCGGCTGCGCAAAGAGATTGCCGAATTGCGGGCCCGTATTGAGCGGGTGCCCTTTATCGACACCTTCGACCTGCGCTACAAAAACTTTGAGAAACGCCCGGAGCCCTCCAGCCAGGCGGTGATGTTCTGTCTGATGGATGTCTCCGGCTCCATGGATCAGGCGACCAAGGATATGGCGAAACGCTTCTATATCCTGCTCTACCTGTTCCTGAGCCGCACCTACAAGAACGTCGATGTGGTCTACATCCGTCACCACACCCAGGCGAAAGAGGTGGATGAGCAGGAGTTCTTCTACTCGCAGGAGACGGGCGGAACCATCGTCTCCAGTGCGCTGAAACTGATGGATGAGGTGGTGAAGGATCGCTATGACCCGGCGCAGTGGAACATCTATGCGGCGCAGGCGTCCGATGGCGATAACTGGGCCGACGATTCGCCCCTCTGTCATGAGATTCTGGCGAAGCACATTCTGCCGGTGGTGCGCTATTACAGTTATATCGAAATCACCCGCCGTGCCCATCAGACGCTGTGGCGCGAATATGAGCATCTGCAGGCGATGTTCGACAACTTTGCGATTGAGCACATCCGTGAACCGGAAGATATCTACCCGGTGTTTCGTTCACTGTTTCACAAACAGGCCACGGAAGCCTGATTCGCAGACATTGCAGAGTGACGCTCTTTTTTACACGAAGCCGGTTAACCACCGGCTTTTTTCATCAGCTGAATAACCTGTTAAAACAACCTGTTTTCCTCCCCTTGCCTGCCAACCCCCTCATTCTTCACATTAATCTGATTCCGTATACGTTTAAGCAATTCGTATAATGTGCATTTTCACAATGACAACTCCTTGATAAACCATTATCTTTCAGAGATAGCATGGATATTTATCACCGCTTGGGCATCTCACCGTCATATCTCAGGAGACCGGGTTTGAACCACACTATCGTCTACAGTCTGTTTATCATCGGTTCCGTGCTGGTCGCATCGAGCATTCTGCTCAGCTCTTTCTCATCCAGGCTGGGCATTCCTATTCTGGTCATCTTCCTTGCGCTGGGTATGCTGACCGGGGTCGATGGTATCGGAGGCATCGCCTTTGATAACTATCCGGCGGCCTATCTGATTTCCAACCTGGCGCTGGCAATCATCCTGCTGGATGGTGGTATGCGCACCAAAGCCAGCTCGTTTAAGGTCGCGCTGGGGCCCGCGCTGTCGCTGGCCACCATCGGCGTCATGATAACCGCCGGCTTAACCGGTGTGGTTGCCGCCTGGTTGTTTAAGCTGGATATGATGCAGGGATTCCTGATTGGCGCGATTATCGGCTCCACGGATGCCGCCGCGGTCTTCTCCCTGCTGGGTGATAAGGGCCTGAACGAGCGCGTCAGCTCGACACTGGAAATCGAGTCCGGCAGCAACGACCCGATGGCGGTGTTTCTGACCATCACCCTGATTGAGATGATCGAACAGGGTCGCAGCGGGCTTGACTGGATGTTTCTGGTGCACCTGGTGCAGCAGTTCGGCCTGGGGATCGTGCTGGGCCTGGGCGGCGGCTGGGCGCTGCAGCAGCTGATTAACCGCATCAGCCTGGCGGGTGGCCTCTATCCACTGCTGGCGCTGAGTGGCGGCATTCTGGTGTTTGCGCTGACCACCGTACTGGAGGGCAGCGGCATCCTGGCGGTCTATCTCTGCGGCTTTTTACTCGGCAACAGCCCGATCCGCAACCGCCACGGTATTCTGCAGACCTTTGATGGTATGGCGTGGCTGAGCCAGATTGGCATGTTCATTGTGCTGGGGCTGCTGGTCACCCCTTCCGACTTGTGGCATATCGCCGTGCCGGCGATGATCCTCTCACTGTGGCTGATTCTGGTGGCGCGCCCCCTGTCGGTGTTTGTTGGCCTGCTGCCGTTCCGCAGTTTTACCACCCGTGAACGCTTCTTTATCAGCTGGGTCGGGTTACGCGGTGCGGTGCCGATTATCCTGGCGGTGTTCCCGATGATGGCCGGATTAGAAAACGCCTCACTCTATTTCAACATCGCCTTCTTTGTGGTGCTGGTCTCGCTGATGTTGCAGGGTACCTCGCTGGGTTTTGCGGCAAAAAAAGCGAAGGTGGTGGTGCCGCCGACGGCCTCCCCCATCAGCCGTATCGGTCTGGATATCCATCCGGAGAATCCGTGGGAGCAGTTTGTTTATCAGCTCAGCGCCGACAAGTGGTGTATCGGAGCTGCGCTGCGCGATCTGAAGATGCCGCGCGAGACCCGCATCGCCGCCCTGTTTCGTGACAATGTGCTGATGCATCCCAACGGCGGGACACGCCTCAGAGAGAACGATGTGATCTGCGTGATTGGCCGTGAGCGCGACCTGCCAGCCCTGGGCAAAATGTTCAGTCAGTCGCCGCCAGTTTCGCTCGACCAGCGGTTCTTTGGTGACTTTATTCTGGATGCAGAAGCACGCCTGCGCGACGTCGCGCAGATCTACGGGCTGGAACTGGATGAGAGCACCAACGATCAGCAGTCGCTGGGACAGCTGATGCTGGGCATGCTGGGGGGCGCGCCCGTGGTCGGGGATCAGGTTGAGTGGAATGAGCTGACCTGGACCGTGGCGGAAAAAGAGGATAATCGTATCGTGAAAATTGGTGTCCGGCCGGCAGAAGAGAAGGAATAATCCTAATCATTCAGCCACGTTATTTTCTGTTGATACGCTAAGCTTACAGCTCTGTGCCAGAAAAAACGGGAGAAATGAATGGGACACGTGGTTAAAATTGGTCGTTATGAGATTGTTGATGCCGATCTTGACGGTGAGCACCCTGACACCGTCAGCATTCCCTGTCACACCAATCCCGGCTTAATTACTCAACTCGACGGCTGGGATCGCGATACCAGCGTACCGGCGTGGATTGATGGAAAACCGGTGGATCTGCAGATTGGTCATTATGATAAAGAGCAGGACCGCTGGATTTTAAAAAGACCCGCCTGATGCCTTATCACTACCGCCAGTCGCGAGATTTGGCGGTAATTCCTAAAAAGCGTCTTAAACAGTTTAGTTATAACTGCACCCCTGCTTATTTTATCCTTATATTACATGGCGTTACCCGTTTAAAACTTTAATCACTTTTGTTGTTTTCAGATTTTTTCCGTATTAACGCCGTCAAATATCTCCTGCATACTCATTCTCAATGCTGCAACATTTCGTGAGTACCATCACGCTTTAATCTTCATCTTTTTTGCAGCTGTACTGGCTTTACTGACTGCAACAGACTGAAAATTATTTTTTAATTTTTCGGTGGCTCACTCCTGAGCGCGTCCCTGATTCTGGTCAGGCCATCTTTTACTTAAGAAAGAGAGCAGGTTTTATGGCAAGTACATTGATAATGAATAGCCCGAGCCGCTCATGGAGCGGCACGCGTAAAAATATCATCGTGAAATTCGCCCTGAGCTTTTCCGATCTGATTGCACTCAACCTCGCATTATTTTTATCCGCCGCAACCATTCAGGGTATTTGGGGCGAGCTGGATACGTTTATTCCCCCGCATCAGATCGAATACCGTTTTGTGGCGCAGTTTATTATGTCCGTGATGTGTACCGGCTGGTTCTGGGTTCGTCTGCGTCACTACACCTATCGCAAACCCTTCTGGTTCGAGCTGAAGGAGATTGTAAAAACGCTGTTTGTTTTCTCACTGCTCGACCTCGCGCTGATCGCGTTTTCGAAATGGGACTTCTCCCGCATGGTGTGGGTTTTCAGCTGGACATATGCCCTGCTGCTGCTGCCGCTGATGCGAACGCTGGTCAAACGCGCCATTAACCGGGCGGGCCAGTGGCAGAAAGAGACCATCATCATCGGCTCCGGCCGCAACGCTACCGAAGCTTATGCTGCCCTGCAGAGTGAGGAGATCCTGGGCTACAACGTGCAGGCCTTTATCTCTGTCGACGATGAGCCCTCTCAGCAGAGCGTCAATGGCGTGCCAGTGATCACCTGGAAAGACATTAACTGGCAGACCATTGACCGCGACAACGTGCAGTTTATTGTGGCCATGGAGTATGAGCAGCAGCCGATGCGTGACCGCTGGCTGAAATTCCTGTCGAAGATGAACTGCCGATCGGTTTCCGTGATCCCGACGCTGCGCGGCGTGCCGCTCTATGGCACCGACATGTCCTTTATCTTCAGTCATGAAGTGATGATCCTGCGTGTCAGCAACAACCTGGCGAAGCACTCTTCGCGCTTCCTGAAGCGGACCTTTGATATTGTCGTCGCCTCCATGCTGCTGCTGTTCCTCGGCCCGATCTTTGCCCTGCTCTGCTTTATGGTGAAGCGCGATGGCGGCAATGCGATTTATGGGCATGAGCGTGTGGGTCAGGATGGCAAAAAATTCAAATGTCTGAAATTCCGTTCCATGGTGACCAACTCTAAAGAGGTGCTGGAGAAGCTGCTGGCGACCAGTGAAGAAGCCCGAATGGAGTGGGACAAAGATTTCAAACTGAAGAATGACCCGCGCATTACCCGTATCGGTGGCTTCCTGCGTAAAACCAGCCTCGACGAGTTACCGCAGCTGTGGAACGTGATCCGCGGTGAGATGAGCCTGGTCGGCCCGCGCCCGGTGATTGAGGCGGAGCTGGAGCGTTACGCCGGCGATGTGGATTACTACCTGATGGCCAAGCCCGGCATGACCGGCCTGTGGCAGGTCAGCGGACGCAACGATATCGACTACGATACCCGCGTCTACTTTGACTCCTGGTATGTGAAAAACTGGGCACTCTGGACCGATATTGCCATTCTGTTCAAAACCGCAGGCGTCGTGTTACGTCGCGACGGCGCTTACTGAGTTAAAGCCGCGATGCCTGTAAAAAGCAGGCATCGCACTTTCCGCACAGCTTACGCTTTCTTTTTCCCCTCTGAATCATTACCCTCTTCGGCTCGTTTTTTAACAGAACGTTTACCCTCTGGTTGTTATGCAAAAATTTACTTTATTGTTATTGAGCCTGGTGCTGCTGGCACCCTTAGGCATTGACCTCTATTTGCCCACGCTGCCGCAGATTGCTGAAGGGCTGAATACCCCGGTCAGTCTGGTGCAGACCACCATTCCTCTCTTTCTGCTGGTGATGGGGCTGGGACAGCTGGTGACCGGGCCGCTGGTGGACAATTATGGCCGTAAGCCCATCGCTCTGCTGGGGCTGGCGCTCTACATCGCCGGCAGCGTGATTGCCGCCACCGCCACCTCCTTCCCGCTGTTCGTGATTGCCCGTCTGGTGCAGGGCTGCGGCGTCTGCTGCAGCGCGGTCGTCGCCTTCAGCGGCGTGCGTGACCGCCTCAGTGGCGATGCCGCTGCCCGCGCTTACGGCTTTCTGAATGGCGCACTGAACATTGTCCCGGCGCTGGCCCCGCTGCTGGGCGGCCTGCTGGCCAGCGCCTTCGGCTGGCGCGCGCCCTTCTGGTTCCTCTGCGCCTATGGTGTGGTGATTACGCTGCTGGTGCTGATCGGCCTGCCCGAGACGCGTCCGGCAGATACCCTGCGGGTAAAAGGCTTACCGGTGAAGCAGTACGCCGCCATCCTGCGTCAGCCACGCTTTCTGGCGTTTGCGTTCGCCAATGCCGGTGCACTGGGCATGGTGCTGACCTACGTATCGCTGGCACCTCAGGTGCTGATGACCGAAGGCGGGCTGACGCCGATCCAGTTCTCCTTTGCTTTTGGCGCAAATGGTTTCTGGATCATGTTTGTCAGCATGTTCGTCAATAAAGCGATTCGCAAGGCGGGCCGGCCTTTCTGCCTGGCGATGGGATTCTTCACCATGCTGCTGGGCGCGGTGCTGCTGGTTGCCGGGATGCAGATCTTCCCGGCGGCGATGCAGACGCACTGGGCGCTCTACATGTTCCCGGTGGCGGTTTCTGTTGCCGGTCTGGCCTTCACCGTCGGCCCGGCCACCAGCTATGCGCTGGAGCCTTACCAGCAGCAGGCGGGTGTGGCGTCGGCGTTACAGGGATTTATTCAGATGGCGGGCGGTGCCGCAGGCAGCCTGATTGTTGTCACACTGCCGGTGGCGGAGAAGCTGTCACTGAGTCTGATGATGCTGCTGGGTGCAGCGCTGGCCTTTATCGCCTGGCGCTGCAGCAGAAAAATGCGCGGCAGTCTGACCGCGCTTAGCTGAGAGTGACCGGAACACGGGGTGCCAGCGCGCACATCAGCTCGTACCCTACCGTTCCGGCTGCTTTCGCCACCTGATCGATTTTCACCTGCTCGCCCCACAGCTCCACCGCTGAGCCGATTCCCGCTTGGGGACAGGGGGTCAGATCCACCGTAATCATATCCATCGACACCGCGCCGACGACCTGAGTCATCACGCCGTCAACGCAGACGGGGGTGCCGGTCGGGGCATGCCGTGGATAGCCGTCGGCATAACCACAGGCGACCACGCCAATCCGCTGCGCGGCGCTGGCATGATAGCGGTAGCCGTAGCCGACCCCGTCGCCTGCCTGCAGCTGCTGCACGGCGATAATCTCACTGCTTAACGTCATCACCGGTTTCAGGCCGCTGCCCGCGATATCCTGCCAGTCGCCGCTGGGTGACGCACCATAGAGCACGATACCCGGGCGAACCCAGTCGAAATGCGCTTCGGGATGCCACAGCGTACAGGCGGAGTTGGAGAGCGACCGCGGACAGTTGAGTCCTTCTGCCGCCTGCTCAATGCGCTGCATGGGCGCAATCAGTCCCTCGGGGTTTTCGGCATCGGCAAAATGCGCCATCAGCGTCATCTCGCCCGTGTTGCTCAGCGCACGCAGGCTCTGCCAGGCCCCGCTGACCTGTTCCGGCCGAAAACCAAGCCGGTTCATCCCGCTGTTGACCTTTAGATAGATATCCACCGGCGCTGAGAGTCTGGCGTTCGCCAGCGCTTTGATCTGCCAGTTACTGTGAACGCTGGTGGTCAGGCGATAGCGGTCGATCAGCTGCAAATCTTCCGGCCTGAAAAAGCCTTCCAGCAGCAGAATCGGTTTGTTCCAGCCGCGCTCGCGCAGCAGGATCGCCTCTTCCATATTGAGCAGCGCGAAGCCATCGGTGTCAGACAGCGGCTCGCGTACCCGATCAATACCGTGGCCGTAAGCATTGGCTTTAACCACTGACCAGACGCGGGATGCGGGGGCGGCCTGGCGCACGATAGTCAGGTTATGACGTAACGCCTCCGGGTTGATGGTCGCGACAATCGGACGTGACATCCTCTCTCTCCCTGAATACTTAACGAGTTGCGCTGGCGTTACGCAGCGGCGATGAGGTCGCCGCGAAACCAGGTAAGTAGCGGAATACCGCTAAGTCATCCGCCGCAATCGCCGGCGTTTTACCGGAGATCAGATCGGCCAGTAACTGTCCTGAACCACACGCCATCGTCCACCCCAGCGTTCCGTGACCGGTGTTGAGCCAGAGATTAGAGATGGGGGTGGCGCCGACAATTGGCGTACCGTCTGGCGTCATCGGACGTAAACCGGTCCAGAAACTCGCCTGTGCAAGATGACCGCCTTCAGGATAGAGATCACTGACCACCATCTCCAGCGTTTCCCGCCGCGCTTCGGTCAGTTTGGTGTTAAAACCAACAATCTCTGCCATCCCGCCAACGCGGATACGATCGTCAAACCGGGTCACCGCCACCTTGTAGGTTTCATCGAGGATGGTGGAAACCGGTGCGGCGTCGGGATTCTTAATCGGAATGGTGAGTGAATAACCCTTGAGCGGATAAACCGGGATGCTCAGAACGTTCTTCAGCAGCGCCGTGGAGTAAGAGCCAAAGGCCACCACATAGCTGTCTGCTTTGATGATCTCATCACCGCACTTCACGCCATAAATGCGATTTCCATCGCGCAGCAGATGATCGACCGGGGTGTTGAAGCGGAATACCACGCCCGCCTCTTCGGCCATCTTTGCCAGCCGCTGGGTAAAGAGCTGACAGTCGCCGGTTTCATCGTTGGGGAGACGTAATCCACCGGTGAGTTTATGCCGGGTTGCCGCCAGTGCAGGTTCCACGCGTGACAGCTCATCGGCCTGCAGCAGTTCATAAGGCACCCCCGCGTCACGCAGCACCGCAATATCCTTGCTGGCGCTGTCAAACTGTTGCTGGGTGCGGAACAGCTGCAGCGTTCCGCCCTGACGACCTTCATAGGCGATGCCGGTTTCACTCCGCAGCGCTTTCAGGCAGTCCCGGCTGTATTCGGCAATCCGCACCATGCGGCTTTTATTCTGCTGATAGTGGTTGATGTCGCAGTTGCGCAGCATGTGCCACATCCACTCCAGCTGAAAGCTGCTGCCATCCAGCCGGATAGCCAGCGGCGCGTGGCGCTGGAACATCCACTTTACCGCTTTCAGCGGCACGCCTGGCGCGGCCCAGGGGGCGGCATAACCTGGCGAGATCTGACCGGCATTGCCCGCGCTGGTTTCCATCGCCGCGGCAGGCTGACGATCGATGACGGTGACCTGATGTCCGGCTCGCGCCAGATACCAGGCACTGGCTACGCCGACAACCCCACTTCCAAGAATCACTACGTGCATAGTTTCCCCATCCAACGTCTAAAAGCATAATTCACTGTTCAGAAGATGATAGTCAGCGGATCACCGCAGCGGACACCACCCCGAAATCACAGCATCCATTTCACATCTTTTTCACTTTTCAGGTAACTAAAATCTTGCTGCACGATGAATTTCAGCGCTTTATGCGCCTTATTCCTTAAAAGCAGAAATAAATGACAACAAAGGCAGTTAAATCTGCGCATGGCAGGAGAATCATTCAACCTCATACATTCCACTTATAAACAGGACTTTATCCTGCCATCTGGCTAATGGTTCGAATTAAAAACGGTTAAATTCCCTGTTGCCTCACACTTAATGATTTTGTGCCAAAGATTTCATTTGAGTTCGCATTTCGGATAGGCGACAGTGGGCTATCATTGTTGTGTTCGCTCAGTTTTTTTCGGGTTCCCTTTTTCAGGATGAAGCCTTAAATAACCAGAACGGGTTGTCTTTCGGGTCAGCCGGTTTGCCACAAAGAGGTGCGCTATGACGACAATCTTTGACGAAGCCATCAGAGACAGCAAACGACTCAATGACGGACCAGACTGGACATTCGAACTGCTTGATGTCTACTTAGCGGAGATCGACCGCGTCGCGAAGCTCTACCGTCTGGATACCTACCCGCACCAAATCGAAGTGATTACCTCTGAACAGATGATGGATGCCTATTCCAGCGTCGGCATGCCAATCAACTATTCACACTGGTCATTCGGCAAAAAGTTTATCGAAACCGAGCAGCGCTATAAGCACGGTCAGCAGGGCCTGGCCTATGAGATTGTCATCAACTCCAATCCCTGCATCGCCTACCTGATGGAAGAGAACACCATGACCATGCAGGCGCTGGTGATGGCACATGCCTGCTATGGTCATAACTCTTTCTTCAAAAATAACTACCTGTTCCGTAGCTGGACGGATGCCGGATCGATTGTCGATTACCTGCTGTTTGCCAAAAACTATATCAGTGACTGCGAAGAGCGCTATGGCGTTGAAGAGGTGGAGCGGCTGCTCGACTCCTGCCACGCCTTAATGAATTATGGCGTGGATCGCTATAAACGCCCGCAGAAGATCTCCCTGCAGGAGGAGAAAGCCCGCCAGAAAAGCCGGGAGGAGTATCTGCAGAGTCAGGTGAACACGCTCTGGCGCACGCTGCCGCGGCGTGAAAAAGAGGCAGTCACGTTCGAAGCCGCACGCTACCCTTCTGAGCCGCAGGAGAACCTGCTCTATTTCATGGAGAAGAATGCGCCGCTGCTGGAGCCGTGGCAGCGTGAGATCCTGCGCATTGTGCGCAAGGTGAGCCAGTATTTCTATCCGCAGAAGCAGACTCAGGTGATGAATGAGGGCTGGGCAACCTTCTGGCACTACACCATCCTTAATCACCTCTATGACGAAGGTAAAGTGTCGGAACGCTTCATGATGGAGTTTCTGCACAGCCATACCAATGTGGTCTATCAGCCGCCCTACAACAGCCAGTGGTATAACGGCATTAACCCCTATGCTCTGGGCTTCGCGATGATGCAGGATATCAAGCGTATCTGTCAGTCCCCTACCGAAGAGGATCGCTACTGGTTCCCGGATATTGCGGGTTCTGACTGGCTGGATACGCTCCATTTTGCGATGCGTGAGTTTAAGGATGAGAGCTTCATCAGCCAGTTCCTGTCGCCGAAGGTGATGCGCGACTTCCGGCTGTTTACCGTGCTGGATGATGACCGCAACAACTATCTCGAAATCGCCGCCATTCACGATGAGGCCGGCTATCGGGCGATTCGCCAGCAGCTCTCCGCCCAGTACAATCTGAGCAATCTCGAACCCAATATTCAGGTTTATAATGTCGATCTGCGCGGTGACCGTTCGCTGACCCTGCGCTATGTACCGCAGAGCCGCACGCCGCTGGACAAGAGCCGCCGAGAAGTGCTGAAGCACGTGCATCGGCTGTGGGGATTTGATGTGATTCTGGAGCAACAGAATGAGGATGGCAGCGTTGAGCTGCTGGACCGCAACCCGCCGCGAAATACCTCACTCTGACCGCATAAAAAACCGGACGCGATGTCCGGTTTTTTTATCGTTTATTGCCGAGATCGTCAGGCAGATTCTTCTGCATGCTGTGCCAGATTTCACCGCTGCGGCGACCGTAGTTGCGCACCACCTCCACAATCTCATCCTGTCCCGGCGATGTGTCACACAGCGCCAGCAGCGTCAGATAAAAATCACGCGCCACCTGACGGGCTTCGGGATTTGAGAAGTAGTGACGTCCCACGCGGGTGTAGAGCCCTTTCAGGCCGTTGAGGATCAGACCATAAATCGGGTTGCCTGAAGCAAATGCCAGACCGCGGAAGACGCGATAGTCGAGTTCGGTATAGGCATCCGCCTGGTCGGCCGTCGCATCGACCGTCTCCAGCACCTCACGCGCCTTGTCAGGATGATGACGCAGTGCACGGCTGATAAAGATGGAAGAGATATTGCTGCGCACTGACAGCAGGTTGTCGATCAGCACCGGCACGCTGTCGTGGTCGAGACGCGCCAGGGTTTCGAGGATATTCAGGCCAGAGGTCTCCCAGAAATCGTTCACCCGGGTCGGTTTACCGTGCTGAATCGTCAGCCAGCCATCACGCGCCAGGCGCTGCAGCACTTCACGCAGGGTCGTACGTGTCACCCCGATCAATTCAGAAAGCTCACGCTCAGCAGGAAGAATCGACCCCGGGGGAAAGCGGCTGTTCCAGATGCTTTCAATAATGTACTCTTCAGCAAATCCCGCTGGACTCTGCGCCTTTATAACCATAGCAATGTGTTCTCGTTGCTTTTCTAATCGTGATGGGCACTCATCATACCAGACGCCCTATAGCGGATATAGCCTGCGCAACCATTAAAACCGGGCGCAGCGCATATTTCAGGTTGCCTCTCCGGTGCTCCTGGGGGCTAACGGAGTAAAGCTGATTGCGCAGCAAAATGCCAGACGCCCCATAATCGCAAAACACGCGGCTTATTTTCACATAACCTGTTCTGGATCAGTCTGAGGTCATGTCCGGATACGATTTTTCGCTGGCCCGGGCTGGTTTGCCCCCGCTTTTGGTTTACACTGCGTGGCATTAACGTTTACAGGGAATGCAATATGTTGCGATATCTGAATCACTGTTCCCGGGGCCGCGGAGCCTGGTTATTACTGGCACTGACTGCGCTGGCGCTGGAGCTCACGGCATTATGGTTTCAGCATGTGATGGGCCTGAAGCCCTGCGTCATGTGTATCTACGAGCGCAACGCGCTGTTTGGTGTGATGGGCGCGGGTCTGGTCGGCGCGATTGCGCCAAAATCGCCGTTGCGTCTGGCGGCGCTGGCGTTATGGATCTACAGTGCCTGGGAAGGTCTGCGTCTCTCCTGGGAACACACCATGATTCAGCTGCACCCTAACCCCTTTACCACCTGTGACTTTGCCGCCCGCTTCCCCAGCGGTCTGCCGCTGGATAAGTGGCTGCCGTCGGTGTTTCTCGCCAGCGGTGACTGCGCCGAGCGCAGCTGGACCTTTCTGACGCTCAGTATGCCGCAATGGATGATTGGAGTATTTGCCGCTTATCTGCTGGTGGCGGTGCTGGTGCTGATTGCCCAGCCTTTCAAAGCAAAACGGCGCGACCTGTTTGGTCGCTGAACAGAAAAAAGGCTGCCCGTGGCAGCCTTTTTTACATCTGTCCGCGACGGCGGCACTCAGCCGTTGCGATCGGGCCGATCAATGATGTGATCTTCCCAGTCCCGCACTTCACTCTCGCGAACCGCAATGTAGCGCACCGAAATACGCTGTGCGTGCATCTGCGCTTTCGAACCGGCGCGCAGCGGATGCCAGGCCGGTAAGCCCTTGCCCTCGCCCAGCAACCGGTAGGCGCAGGTGCGCGGCAGCCAGTTGAAGGTGGTCAGGTTTTCACGCGTCAGCTTGATGCAATCCTCTTCTAACTCGAAGCGCCGCTCATAGTTGCGGCACTGGCAGGTTTTGATATTGAGCTGGTTGCAGGCGACGTTAGTGAAATAGATCTCATCCGTGTCGGCGTCCTGCAACTTGTTCAGGCAGCACTGGCCGCATCCATCACATAAGGATTCCCATTCCTCATCGCTCATTTGTGCCAGGCGTTTATGTTGCCAGAAAGGGATGTCAGTCATGATGATTGTCCGCAGTGTGCCTAAACCGCACCTTATAAAGCCTATGCGGTGGTGATGCAAGTCTTTAGAGCACGCGCGTGCTGATCCCATGCCCCGCCAGAGAGACTTCGAGCTGATCGCCTGCGCGCATCGGACCCACCCCTTCCGGCGTACCGGTCAGAATCACATCGCCGGCGCGCAGCGTGAAGTAGCGACTCATGTGGGCAATCAGCGGCAGAATTTTATGAATCATATCGGCCGTGCTGCCCTGCTGACGCACTTCACCATTCACCAGCAGCTTAAGCTCCACATTCTGCGGATCGTCACTGAACTCCGCGACCGGGATAAAACCGGAGATGGGGCAGGCATTGTCGAAGCCTTTCGATTTTTCCCACGGCTGGCCCGCTTTTTTCAGCCCGGCCTGCAGGTCACGCAGCGTCAAATCCAGCGCCACACCATAGCCTGCGATGGCCTTCGCCACATGCTCTTCGGTTGCCTGTTTCAGGGTTGCGCCAATCAGCACGGCCAGTTCAACTTCATGATGCACTTCACCAAACGCATCCGGGATAGAGAGCGGCTGACGCAGATCACAGAGCGCCGTTTCCGGCTTGATGAAGATCACCGGTTCTGTCGGGGTGGCGCTCCCCATCTCTTTGATGTGTTTTGCGTAATTACTGCCGACGCAAACCACTTTGCTGACCGGAAAATCTAACAGAGCGCCTTGCCAGTTACGATGCTGATACATGCTCATCCCCTGTTCAGGTTAGTGTGATGCCAGCACTGCTGGCGGGTTGATGTTTGCTTTTGCGCTGGTCGATCTGCCAGCCTCATGGCGAGATAATAAGATCCTTTTAACGGTCCGGGGTGCGGAATTTGTCAAAAAGCGTAAACAGCACCGCCGAAGTGCTGAATAATCGTACAAATAAGGACAAAAAACCGGGCAGGAAATTTAATGAGAGTGAAAACAGATAAGCTGCGCCGTTAATTCTGCGCAGCCTCAGAGCAATATTATCCTGACAAAATCGCGACGGCAGGATTTATATTTACAGAAGAATCCGAGTTAAACTTTTTTATCGGCCTCTAAATGAATTTTCAGCAGACTTTCGATCGGCGGTGGAATCTGCAAATAATAGCCCTGCTCGCTCAATCCCTGCTTAACTTTATTGATATCCGCATTTGCCAGCCTGTCGCGCCCCGCCAGCTTTAGCACCATCGCCAGCTGCGGCTTGCCAAACCCTTTCAGCAATTCCTCCGGCACGCGGGAGAAATCGTCCTTTTTTTCAACATAGAGATAAGTCTGGTCACGTAACGGGCTTCTGTAGATCACACAAAACATATTTTTTACTCGAATTAACCGGGGTTGAGGCTTGTCTGAATATAGCTGTAACTATAACATGCTTGCAGAACTTCGAATATTCACCGTTAGCGCTTCAGTGACGATTTTATCATCGCCTGGCTGACGGTAGTGAAAACAGGACTGAGTCGGGACAGATGTCGCAAACGCCAATCGAATTCAAAGGTAGCAGTTTCACCCTGTCTGTCGTCCATTTGCATCACCATGACCCGGCGGTGATTCGCAAGGCACTTCAGGACAAGATTGACCAGGCTCCGGACTTCCTGAAAAACGCCCCGGTGGTGCTTAACGTTGCCACCCTGAGTGCCGATGTTAACTGGAAGCAGTTGCAGCAGGCGATTCTTGCCACCGGCTTACGCATTGTTGGCGTAAGCGGCTGCAAGGATGAGGCGCTGAAACGCATGATCGCCCGTGCCGGTTTGCCGGTGCTGGCAGAGGGTAAAGAGGCCAGGCCGCAGGCGCAAGCCCCTGCCGCTGTGCCTGAACCGCAGCCGGTGGCCGCGGAAGCAATGGCCGCGAAAACGCGCATCGTGAACACCCCGGTGCGCTCAGGCCAGCAGATTTATGCACGTGATGCCGATTTGATCATCACCAGCAGCGTCAGCGCCGGTGCCGAACTGGTTGCTGATGGCAATATTCACATTTACGGCATGATGCGCGGTCGCGCCCTGGCGGGTGCCAGCGGTGACCGCAACTGCCAGATATTCTGTACTAACCTGGCCGCTGAGCTGGTTTCGATTGCCGGGGAGTACTGGATCATGGATCAGATCCCGCAAGAATTTTTTGGTAAAGCTGCGCGCCTGTGCCTGCAGGATGGCGCGCTGACTATCCAGACACTTAATTAGGCCCCTTTTCTTTTGTTAAGGAAATCAACATTTATGGCACGCATTATTGTAGTTACATCCGGTAAAGGGGGCGTTGGTAAGACCACGTCAAGCGCGGCCATCGCCACCGGTTTAGCGCAGAAAGGCAAGAAAACGGTCGTGATCGACTTCGATATCGGTCTGCGTAATCTGGATTTGATCATGGGCTGTGAGCGCCGTGTGGTCTACGATTTCGTCAACGTCATCCAGGGCGATGCCACCCTGAACCAGGCGCTGATCCGCGACAAACGCACCGAGCAGCTCTACATTCTGCCTGCGTCACAGACTCGCGACAAAGATGCGCTGACCCGTGAAGGCGTTGAAAAAGTCCTGAACGATCTGGCCGCGATGGAGTTCGATTTCATCGTCTGCGACTCACCGGCAGGGATTGAAACCGGCGCCCTGATGGCGCTCTATTTTGCCGATGAAGCCATCATCACCACCAACCCGGAAGTCTCTTCAGTCCGTGACTCCGACCGTATCCTCGGCATCATCTCCTCTAAATCCCGTCGCGCAGAAAACAGTCAGGAGCCGGTAAAAGAGCACCTGCTGCTGACCCGCTACAACCCGGGTCGCGTCAGCCGTGGCGATATGCTGAGCATGGAAGATGTGCTGGAAATCCTGCGCATTCCTCTGGTCGGCGTCATCCCGGAAGATCAGTCGGTATTACGTGCCTCCAACCAGGGCGAACCGGTGATTCTGGACGGTGAATCTGATGCTGGCAAAGCCTATGCCGATACCGTTGAACGGTTGCTCGGTGAAGTACGCCCCTTCCGCTTTATTGAAGAAGAGAAGAAGGGTTTCCTGAAACGCCTGTTCGGGGGATAAACCATGGCATTACTTGATTTCTTTTTATCCCGGAAGAAGAACACTGCCAACATAGCCAAGGAAAGGCTGCAGATTATCGTGGCAGAACGGAGAAGGGGCGACAGTGAGCCCCACTATCTTCCGCAACTTAAGCGCGACATTCTGGAAGTGATTTGCAAATATGTGAAGATCGATCCAGAGATGGTCACGGTACAGCTCGATCAGAAAGGTGATGATATCTCGATTCTGGAGCTGAACGTGACGCTTCCGGAGACGGAAGACGCGACTAAATGATTCTGACCGCCGCCTGAATTTCCCCTGCGCAGTGGCAGGGGAAATTTATCCGGTCAGCAACCCGCCAGGATCTCATCGATGCCGGGTTTCAGCAGTTCGCCCCGCCATCCGGTCAGTAACTCCGGTGGACGCCCCTGCGGCTTAATGCCCCAGTGCTGACTCAGCACCTGATTAATCTGACGGCGTGACGCCAGCAACTCCTGACTGAAGCCACTCTGCTCACTGACCTGCTGCACCAGCGCCTTCATCGCTTTGAAGACCGATTTGTAATTCGGATGGTCGATCAGATTTCCCAGCGGAGCCGGTAATTCACTCTCCTCCAGTGCCGCCGCTTCCGCCACCAGCGCGACCAGCGTTTTGCCGTGAAAACGAATTTCGTGTCCTGACAGCCCCAGATGATCGAGTTCACCCAGCGAGCCCGGCATAAAGCGCGCCACCTTCCACAGGTTTTCTTCGCGCACCACAAAGTTAACCGCCATATCCTTTTCACGCGCCAGCGTCAGACGCCAGGCCGCCAGGCGCTGCAGCGCCGCCAGCTGACGCGGACGCAGTTGCCAGGCGTTGGTGATATCGCGCCAGGCCTCTTCCGGGGCCAGACTGTCCAGACGGCGCTGACAGAGGTTATCGCACTCGCTGAGTGCGGCGGCCATGTTGCCCGCCTCTTCCGTATTGACCATCAGCTGACGGGCAATCGGCAGCAGGTAGTGAACGTCGGCTGCCGCATAGACACACTGGCGCTCCGTCAGCGGGCGGGCTAACCAGTCGGTGCGTGATTCGCTTTTATCGAGTTCAACCTGGGTGAAGTGCGCCACCATCGCGGCGAAGCCCCAGGAGAGTGGCTGGCCGGAGAAGGCCGCCAGAATCTGGGTGTCGATCATCGGAGTCGGCAGCACGCCAAAACGGTGCAGGAACACCTCCAGATCTTCGCCGCCCGCATGCAGGAATTTGGTTACGGCGGTGTCGGTCAGCAGCGCCACAAAGGGTGACCAGTCGCGGATGTTGAGCGGGTCTATCAGCACCAGTTGTTCGTCGTCATACAGCTGGATCAGGCCAAGCTGAGGGTAATAAGTGCGGGTACGCACAAACTCGGTATCCAGTGCCACCGCCGCGTGCTGGCGCGCTTTCTGGCACACGTCTGCCAGTTGATCATCCTGGTCGATAAGGGAATAGTTCACGTCTGATTTCCACCGCAGCAGACTCCGCGCGGCGCTCCATGTTAAAAACAATAAAAACGCCGGACATGCCGGCGTTCAACCTCAATTCTTATCCGGATTCAGCGGGTGCCGGATTTCACCTCATCACGCAGCTCGCGCCGCAGGATCTTGCCAACGTTGGTCTTGGGAAGCTCATCACGAAACTCAATGATTTTGGGTACCTTGTAGCCGGTCAGCTGACGGCGACAGTGATCGAGCACCTCCTCCTTCGTCAGCGACGCCTCTTTTTTCACGATGCAGACTTTGACCGCCTCACCGGAAAGATCGCTGGGAACCCCGATGGCCGCGGCTTCGCGCACTTTCGGGTGCTGCATCAGCACATCTTCGATTTCATTCGGATAGACATTAAAGCCTGACACCAGAATCATATCTTTTTTACGGTCGACGATGCGAATAAAGCCTTCCTGATCAACGGTAACAATATCACCGCTATGGAGCCAGCCATTTTTCAGGACTTCCGCCGTCGCTTCCGGATGCTGCCAGTAACCCAGCATCACCTGCGGGCCGCTGATGCAGAGCTCACCCGGCTCGCCTGGTGCCACTTCATTTCCCGCTTCATCCAGGATCAGCACATCGGTCGAGGGCACCGGCAGGCCGATGCTGCCGGTATGACAGCTGATGTCGTAGGGATTGACCGAAACCAGCGGCGAACACTCCGTCAGGCCGTAGCCTTCCAGCAGATAGTGCCCGGTCAGCTTTTCCCAGCGTTCAGCCACGACTTTCTGCACCGCCATCCCCCCGCCCGCGGAAAGCCGCAGCGTGGAGAAATCGAGTTTCGTAAACTGCTCATCGTTCAGCAGCGCATTAAACAGCGTGTTGACCCCGGTGATGGCGGTAAACGGAAACCTGCTCAGCTCTTTAACGAAGCCAGGAATATCGCGCGGATTGGTGATCAGCAGGTTCTGGCCGCCCAGCTCAAGGAAAAGCAGCCCGTTCACCGTTAATGCAAAGATGTGATAGAGCGGCAGCGCGGTGACGACGCACTCTTTGCCGTCACGCAGCAGTTTGCCGTAGGTCGCTTTCGTCTGCTCGAGATTCGCCTGCATGTTGCGATGCGTCAGCATCGCCCCTTTGGCCACCCCGGTGGTGCCGCCGGTATATTGCAGGAAGGCGAGATCGTCATTCGACACGGTCGGACGGCGATAATTGAGCGTCGCCCCCACGTCCAGAACCTGACGGAATGAGATAGCGCCCGGCAGATGGTATTTCGGCACCAGCTTTTTGACATACTTGACGACGAAATTCACCAGCGTCGCCTTAATGGGGGCGAGCTGGTCGCCCATCCGGGTCAGGATGACGTGACGGACCGCGGTTTCCCCCACCACCTTTTCCAGCGTGTGCGCGAAGTTGGAGACGATAACGATGGCGCTGGCGCCGCTGTCGTTAAGCTGATGTTTCAGCTCTCGCGGCGTGTAGAGCGGATTGACATTGACCACCACCATTCCCGCGCGCAGCACGCCAAACAGGGCCACCGGATACTGGAGCAGGTTAGGCATCATTAACGCCACCCGGTCACCCGCTTTCAGGCCCAGTTCATGCTGGAGATAAGCGGCAAAGGCGCGGCTCTTCTCCTCCAGCTGGCGATAACTCATTTTCTGACCCATGTTCAGGAACGCGGGTTGATCGGCGTAGCGTTTTGCGGCCTGCTCAAACAGATCGACCAGCGAGGTATAACGATCTGCACTTATTTCGGCAGGCACATCTGCCGGGTAGCGTTTCAGCCAAACCTTATTCAAGGATCCACCCCGATAATTATGTTGTATTTCCATCGCCGCCTCAGCCAATCTGGTTTGTTAACAATATTTTAACTGATTGTACCAGTTTGCCTGTTTCGGCATGTTGAGGTTGCGAAGTCCATCACTAAATTTCGTGCTGTGAAAACAGACAAATAAAAAGCCCGGCAGCGAGCACCGCGACCGGGCTTAATAGCAGGTCTTAATGTTACTCGGTCAGTATGGTCTGCACCTCGGTCGGGCCACTGTTAACCATGCCCCAGTAGGGATTGGGTCCCCAGTATCCCCCGCGATGGCGGGTCGGACCGTACCAGATCCAGGGGTCCATCGGCTGTGGCGGGGCGGTCACCTGCTGGGCGAGACGCCAGCGCTGATAACCACGCACATCGATGACGGCAAATTTGTAATCTGCCTCGCCGATTTTGCCCTGCTCCGTGCCTTTCAGCGTGCCCAGCACCGTGACGTACTGATTTCTGACATCCACCGGGTCAACAAAACCGTGGATGTCAGCATAGATCCGGCCGACTGACGCCGCGCCCAGACGCGGTCTGGCGCTCTCATCCAGCGGCTGTGCCGCAATCTCCAGACGGGTTTTGCCGTTCAGGTTGGTGACGTTCACCACCTTACCGCCAAAACGCGACTCCTGGCCGACATAGATAGCAGGGTCATTCATCACCCGCAGCAGATCCTGCTGAGGCTGAGGGGAACTGCCCTGCAGCGTGTCAGGAATAGAGACACAACCCGTTAACACCAGCACACAGGTCAGCAGCAGACCTGAAAGCCCTTTACCACACATTGACGACATAGACGCTCTCCCGTTAGGTAAAGTCTTAGACTGGACGCATAACAATAAGTTGCGTGCGACTTAGCGGCCAGGTAACTTTTTCCAGGCAACTTCATTGCGCAGGTAGGTCGGCTCCGCCGTTTCCGGCAGTAGGGTATCTCCGTCCGCCAGCGCCAGCATCGCCAGCGGCAGCATATCCTGTGCGGCAGGCAGGGTCACCTCACTGGCGGTCAGCGTCAGTGCGTGCCCCTGCTGCAATGCCGGGAAGGCTTCCCAGCCGGTGCCGGCGGTCATCCACTCACCGGTAAGCGCCTGCATTCTTGCCACCGCCGCCTCGGGCGTCAGCACGCTTTCGCTGGCTTCACCCTGCCAGCGCCCCTGCTCATCCCGCTGATACTCTGCCCAGTAGACTTCACCCATTCGCGCATCAATAGCGGTCAGTACGCGACGGGCGCCGTGCAGACGCCACGCCCCTTCCGCCATCGTCGCCAGCGTCGAGACCGCGATCATCGGCAGGGCTGCGCCCAGTGCCAGGCCCTGCGCAATACCAATACCGATACGGACGCCGGTAAAGCTGCCGGGGCCGCGCCCAAAGGCCAGCGCATCCAGATCGGTCAGTTCCAGCTGACCGGCGAGCAGGAGCTCTTCGACCAGCGGCAAAATACGCTGGGTGTGATCGCGCGGGGCGATTTCGAATCGGGCATCGATCTGTTGCTGATTCAGCAAGGCGGCTGAACAGGCTTCTGTCGCCGTATCCAGCGCTAAAATTCGGGCTGACATGACTACCTCAGAAGAAAGAAAACGGCGCGCATCTTAGCACAGAATTATGCGTCTGCTTCGGGTTGCTGGCGGATAAAGGCGATGGCGCGACGGATGTCCCGGGTGCGCGGCGTCGGCGGCAGACTGTTCAGGAACAGCGCGCCGTAAGGGCGTGACACCAGCCGTTGATCGCAAATCACCAGCACGCCGCGATCGTCGGTGTCACGGATTAACCGTCCCACGCCCTGCTTCAGGGTGATCACCGCGTCCGGCAACTGCACATCCGCAAAGGGATCGCCGCCGCGAATCCGGCAATCTTCCATCCGGGCTTTCAGCAGCGGATCTTCCGGTGAGGTGAAAGGCAGTTTGTCGATGATCACCAGCGACAGGGCATCCCCGCGCACATCCACCCCTTCCCAGAAACTGCTGGTCGCGACCAGCAGCGCATTCCCCTTCTCAATAAACTGCTGCAGCAACTGGCCTTTGCTGGTTTCACCCTGCACCAGCACCGGCAGCGTCATGGAGGCGCGAAATTCGGCCGCCAGCTCACGCATCATCAGGTGTGAGGTACAGAGGAAGAAGCAGCGACCTTTGTTGGCATCAATCAGCGGCTTCATCATCGCGGCCAGCTGGCGGGCGCCCCCCGGACGGTTAGGCTCCGGCAGATTGCGCGGCACGCAGAGCAGCGCCTGCTTCGCAAAGTCGAACGGGCTGTTGAGGATCAGGCTTTTTGCCGCATTGACACCCAGCCGTTCCGAGAAGTGCGCCATCTTCTCATCCACTGCCAGGGTGGCTGAGGTAAAGATCCACGCGGCTTTACGGTTATCCATCACTTCACGAAAACGCTCCGCGACGGAGAGCGGCGTCAGCGCCAGGATAAAGTGACGTGAGGTACATTCATACCAGTAGCTGTAGCCCGGCTCGTTGATGGCCCGCAGCCGTTTCAGCCGGGTACGATAGAGCGCGGCGCGCTCAAAAGCGGCATCCAGCAGGGCTGAACGTCCCAGAGAGAGCTTGATGACGTCGTAACAGAGTTCGAGTGCATCATCCAGCAGCGTAAACATCCGCAGAATGGCGTTGTCACTCAGCAGCTCACGCAGATTCCCGCGATAGCCGGGATCGCCCAGTGACAGGCGAAAGTCCTGCGCGCACTGCGCCAGACGGTCAGCGGATTTCTGCAGCTGCTGGGCATCGCGCACCTCGGTGCGGTAGGCGATGATGATATCTTTGGCGAGGTCGAGCAACTGACGGCTGGAGAGCTGCTGGCCAAAGTACTGGCTGGCGATGTCGGGCAACTGATGGGCTTCGTCAAAGATCATCACATCCGCTTCAGGGATCAGTTCCCCAAAACCGCCCTCTTTAACCACCAGGTCGGCGAGAAAAAGATGGTGGTTCACCACCACCACATCCGCGTCCATGGCGCGCTTTCGCGCCTTCACCACAAAGCACTCTTTGTAACGCGGGCAGTCGGTGCCCAGGCAGTTATCGTTGGTGCTGGTGACCAGTGGCCAGACCGGGCTGTCTTCGGTCACGCCCGCGCAGCTGCTGATGTCGCCATCTTCGGTCTGCGATGACCAGCTGCGCAGCGTCACCAGATCGGTGAGCGCCTGCGCGGTGAGATCGCCACCCGCCATCGACTGCTGTTCCATGCGTTCCAGACAGAGGTAGTTAGAGCGGCCTTTCAGCAGCGCGGTTTTGCCTTTAAACTTCAGCGCCCTGACCATGGTGGGCAGATCGCGCCCATAGAGCTGATCCTGCAGCGCTTTGGATCCGGTCGAGACAATCACTTTTTTATTGGCTCGTAGGGCGGGTGCCAGATAAGCGTAAGTTTTACCGGTACCGGTACCGGCTTCGACGACCAGTTCACCCTGCCCTTTTACGGCTTCAGAGACCGCCTGCGCCATCTCGCGTTGTGCTTCCCGCGGCTTAAAACCCGGGATACCCAGCGCCAGCGCGCCATCCACTGCAAAATCGTCTGCCACATACCCTCACTAAGAACGGCAAAAACACTGTAATTATGTCAGTATTGCACAGACAAAGCAAAACGGAGGCTTATCAATAAGTTATACAGGAATGGTCAGTTCTCCGACAGCGTGCGTGTTCTCCTGAACGTGCTGTTAGCGCTTCCCCTGCGGCATAAAGTCACATCCACTGAACGTTTAATTCGCGGTGTCCGTGAATGCGGGGAAGAAACGGAGAGGAAATAACCCAGTGCGACGGAAAAGAGGCGGGTTTCATTAACGTTGTGCGTGCGCAGGATTATTTAAGCAGGGATTGAACGCTATTTTCATCGCATATGAATCTGCTGCGGAAATAAAGAACCGCAAAACGGCGCACAGGCGGTTTTGCGGTGTTAGCAGAGGGGCGACCGGTGTCAGACATCTCTTACGGTCGGATCGTCTTCCTCATCTTCTTCTTCATCTTCCGGGTAGATCTCAGCATCATCTGGCAATGGCTCATCGTAATCTGGACGTTCAGACATAATTACCTCCGGTGATAAATAGCAGCACTGCTATTTGATCTGAGCATAGTTAACCGGCGCCGGAGGCCGCTGAGTTTCCTTGTGAACTGTGAGCCAGGCGTAAGATCGTTGTAACAGATTGAAAACGATCGCGAGGTGACGCCGCGCTGTGCTAGTGCCGGATATAAAACGCGCCCGCCAGCATGGCAATAAACAGCAGAGCAAAGGTGATAAAACCCTGCTTACTGCCTTTAGAGAGACCGACAAAGGCCGAAATTACAATAAACAGCAGCGTCAGTGCGCCCGCCATCACCCAAAACAGATACTGCGTATTCGCCATGTGCTCATCCTCATCCTGTGGCGCGATATTTCGCTGATTTATACCATTTTTACGCCTGGCCTGTCCTGCATTCCCGCGCCTCGCCAGCCGGCCGCTGCCGCATTCCGTCCCCGCCTGTCCGCTAAAGCCTGTGACGCAGTCAGCAAATACAGAGGATAACAGCAGGAAATAACCGCCCGGATTATAATGATTAAATCGGCTTACCGTTGGGATGTGGCAACCGTAAGCTGACGTGCTGAGACTGGCTTAACGATGTCTTCCGGCTGCGTTAAGCAGATGGCCTTAACCCGACTGCCTGACTCAGGCGGAGGATTGCTATGAATACTTTCCGCATCGGCTCTCTGACTGGCGTGCTGCTGCTCTGCAGCTGTCAGGCCCCCACCCCCGATCAGGCGCGTCTGCAGGAACCCCTCTTTCAGGGCCAGAGCACCCGCACCGTTCCTCAACTCAGCGACTGCATTTATCGCGGCTGGTCCACGACCAGCGTGGTTGCCCGCGATGACACGACCCATACCCGGCCCGGCGGCAGTGCGATCAGCGTCTTTACCTGGGAGGATTCTATCTTTGCGGATGTCTCGCCTCACGGGCGAGGGGCAGAGGTCAAATATTTTACCACCTTCCGGATGGCACCTCAGGTGATGGCAGACAGGCAGGCGATTGTTAAGCGCTGCCTGTGAGGGGTGACAGCGATGCGGGGAATATGGCAGGCTACCTGCCACTTTATTCAGGGAGAAGCCGATGAGTATTACCCGTATTGACCCGGAACACCGCATGTCCGAAGCCGTGATCCACAATGACACGATCTACTACACCAGCGTACCGGAAAACCTGGACGCCGACGCCGAAGCGCAGACGGCCAATGCGCTGGCGGTGATTGATGCGATGCTGACGCGTCTCGGCAGTGACAAGAGCAAAATTCTTGATGCCACGCTGTTTCTGGTGGATAAGGCTGATTTCCCTGCCATGAACCGCGCCTGGGACGCCTGGGTCTCTCCCGGTAATGCACCGGTGCGCTGTACGGTTCAGGCCGGGCTGTTAAATCCAAAGTACAAAATTGAGATAAAAATTATCGCTGCACGTTAAGCAGAGCGGGCGTTATTCTTCTTCGTTTTCGTCATCTTCGTCGTCGAATAGCGCCCGGATCTGTTCGCCCGAGTGAGTCTGCCGGATCTCCTGCGCCACCTGGGCGATAGCCTGACCACTCGATAAACCCCCTGCCATCAACTCCTGAATACGCTCGACGGCCTGCTGCTGCTGCTCATGAGAGAGCGCCGGTAATCCTGTAAACATGTTTTACTCCTGTATTGGGTCAGACAGTATCCCACGCGGAACTAACAGGTGCCAGTCAGGAAAAAATATGTCAGTCTGACCGCCTCTTTGCTTGCTGATTTTTCTGCCCGATGATTGTTGAAACCCTCACGCTTGATTATACCCCGGATGCGCTGACCCGGCGTTTTGCCCCCATTGCTCATCTGCCCTGGGCGATGCTGCTCTCCTCCGCCCAGGCCAGCCACAGCGATAACCGCTTTGATATTCTGACGGCTAATCCCCGCGCCACCCTGGTGACCCGCGGGGCGATCACCTCAATCAGCGATCGCAGCGGCACCCGTGAATCGGCCGCCGACCCTCTGCTGCTGGTGCAGCAGCAGTGCGATGCGCTGGGCGTGACGCCTGCCGCCAGTGAGACGCTGCCGTTTCAGGGCGGCGCGCTGGGTCTGTTTGGCTACGACCTGGGCCGCCGGTTTGAAACGCTGCCCGCCAGGGCCGAGGCGGACCTCATCACGCCCGATATGGCCGTAGGGATCTATGACTGGGCGCTGATTGCCGATCACCATCAGCAGACCCTGACCCTGGTGGCGCTGGAGGCGGCGCAGGCGCGGCTCGCCTGGCTGACACAGTGGCCCGCGCGTGAGGCGCTGCCCTTTTCACTGACCAGCGGCTGGCGTTCTAATCTGAGCTACGCCGACTATGCCGCCCGCTTCGCGGCGGTTCAGGACTATATCCAGGCCGGAGACTGCTACCAGGTTAATCTGGCACAGCGTTTCCAGGCGGCTTATCAGGGAGATGAGTGGCAGGCGTTCTGTCAGCTGAATGACGCTAACCGTGCGCCGTTCAGCGCTTTTCTTCGCCTGCCGGAGAGTGCCATCCTCAGCCTGTCGCCGGAGCGTTTCCTCTCGCTGAATAACCGGCAGATCGAAACCCGCCCGATTAAGGGAACCCGGCCACGCTGCGCGGACCCGATAGCGGATGCGCAGCAGGCGGAGGCGCTGCGCCATGCGGAGAAAGATCGGGCCGAGAACCTGATGATCGTCGACTTACTGCGCAATGACATTGGCCGCGTGGCGCAGCCCGGCTCCGTTACCGTGCCGGCACTGTTTGAGGTGGAACCCTTCCCCGCCGTGCATCATCTGGTGAGTACGGTTCGTGCGCGGCTGCCCGACCCTCTGCAGGCCACCGACCTGCTGCGGGCCTGTTTTCCGGGAGGCTCGATTACCGGCGCGCCCAAGATCCGGGCCATGGAGATCATCGATGAGCTGGAGCCCCAGCGGCGCAACGCCTGGTGCGGCAGCATTGGCTATCTCAGCCTCTGTGGACGGATGGATAGCAGCATCACCATTCGCACCCTGATTGCTGAGGGCCAGCAGCTCTACTGTGCAGCCGGTGGCGGCCTGGTGGCAGACAGCGATCCGCACGCGGAATATCAGGAGACGCTGGACAAAGTGAGCCGGATCTTACCGGCACTGGAACAATCGGGAGGTTCAGTTGGCTCTGACGCTTGAGACTTTTCGCTGCCGTTTTCTGTTGCAGCAGCCGGCGCGCACGACGCAGCGCCTCTCTGGCCGGCACGCGGCAGTCCTCGTGCCCATCGTGGCGCGGCCTGAGCCGGGCCTGTTGCTGACGCAGCGCTCGCACGCCCTGCGCAAACATGCCGGACAGGTCGCCTTTCCCGGCGGAATGCAGGATGACGACGACGCTTCGCTGATCGCCACAGCACTCCGCGAGGCCCATGAAGAAGTGGGCATCGAACCGCAGCAGGTCGAGATACTCGGTTCGCTGCCTGCGGTGACCAGCAGTACCGGTTTTCAGGTGACGCCGGTGCTGGGGATTATTCCGGCCAATCTGCGTTTAACCCTCAACCCGGATGAGGTGCACAGCGCCTTTGAGATGCCGCTGGCTGAGGCGTTACAGCTCAGCCGCTACAGTTCGCTGGAGGTTCACCGGGCCGGTGTCCGGCACCCGGTCTGGCTGTCACGCTATCAGGATTATCTGGTGTGGGGGATGACCGCCGGAATTATCCGCGCACTGAGCACGCAGATCGCTTTCTGACCCCCTTTTTCCCGCACCATTCTCCCGGAAGCCCGTCAACTCCCTGCCGGGCCCCGCTATAATATTTTCTATCGGTTTTGATAAGTTTATTTCATGCGAAAAGCTGCTCTTTTCCGGTGCATGACCATTACTATTAGCGCCATAAACTGCCCCGGCAGAGTGAGAATAATTGTGAGGAGTGTCACCTGTGATTAGTGTTTTCGACATGTTCAAAGTGGGCATCGGCCCCTCGAGTTCGCATACTGTCGGCCCGATGAAAGCGGGTAAACAGTTTGTGGACTTGCTGTGCGAACAGGGAAAGCTGCAGGAGGTCACCCGGATCGCTGTGGATGTCTACGGTTCCCTGTCGCTGACCGGCAAGGGTCACCACACCGACATCGCCATCATTATGGGTCTGGCGGGCGAATCGCCGGACACCGTCGATATTGATGCGATCCCCGCCTTTATCAAAGACGTTGAGCAGCGTGAGCGACTGCTGGTGGCGAAAGGGGCACACGAAGTCGACTTCCCGCGCGAAGGCGGCATGGTATTTCGCAGTGAGAATCTCTCGCTGCATGAAAATGGCCTGCGCCTGCTGGCCTTTGCCGGCGACCTGCTGATCCTGTCAAAAACCTACTATTCCGTGGGTGGCGGGTTCATTGTTGATGAAGAGCATTTCGGCCAGTCGGCGCTGGATGAGGTCTCGGTTCCGTGGCCATTCCACTCTGCCAAAGATCTGCTGGCGCACTGCCGTGAAACCGGCCTGTCACTCTCCGGTCTGGTGATGAAAAATGAGCTGGCGCTGCACAGCCGCGACGAGATCCATGCCTACTTCGCTACGATCTGGCAGACGATGCAGGCCTGTATCGATCGCGGTCTGAATACCGAGGGCGTCCTGCCCGGTCCTCTGCGTGTGCCACGCCGCGCCGCGTCGCTGCGTCGCCTGCTCACCTCCTCAACCAAACACTCCAGCGACCCGATGATTGTGATCGACTGGATCAATATGTTTGCGCTGGCCGTCAATGAAGAGAACGCGGCGGGCGGCCGGGTGGTGACCGCCCCGACGAACGGTGCCTGCGGTATCGTGCCTGCGGTGCTCGCCTACTATGATCACTTTATCGAACCCGTAACGCCCGATATCTTCCTGCGATATTTTCTCGCCTCGGGGGCGATTGGCGTGCTCTATAAGATGAACGCGTCCATCTCGGGCGCAGAAGTGGGCTGCCAGGGTGAAGTCGGCGTTGCCTGCTCCATGGCGGCGGCCGGGCTGGCAGAGCTACTGGGCGGCAGCCCGGAGCAGGTCTGCGTAGCGGCTGAGATCGGCATGGAGCATAACCTGGGTCTGACCTGTGACCCGGTCGCCGGACAGGTGCAGGTGCCCTGCATTGAGCGTAATGCTATCGCCTCTGTCAAAGCGATTAACGCCGCGCGTATGGCCCTGCGCCGCACCAGTGAGCCGCGCGTCTCTCTGGATAAGGTTATCGAGACGATGTATGAAACCGGCAAGGACATGAATGCCAAGTATCGTGAAACCTCCCGCGGCGGTCTGGCCATTAAAGTACAGTGTGATTAAGCGAAACGTATAAACGTTCAAATAACGTGCAAACGTAATCAAATCCGCATCCTGCGCTATCTCAGCGCAGGTTTACACGGTAGAGTATTTTCCGCGCAGCCGTCCGGCCTGAGCAGCTATCCAGACCCGCTTTTCTGCATTCCGGCCTCAATATTAATGGGGCCGTGCCGATATTAACCCCGATATTTTTTGCTTTTTTCTGGCTTTAGGGAAGGTGGATACTGATGTATATGGCCCAGCAATTTGTTGGACAATTCAGACGAAAGCGTTTGCTTATTGCACTGTCAATCGCCACCGTAGTGCTGATACTCACGCTGGCCTTTCGCTATATCGAAGAGAAGTCACGTATTGAGCAGCAGGCAATGGATTTTGCCGACAAAGCGATTATGCGCTTTGACCGGATGTTCTCGCCGCTGGAGGTATCCGCCAATAACACGCTGGGTCTGGTCGGCGTCCCCTGTCAGGACGTTCGCTTTCCGCTGATTGAAAAAATCTCTTCCCTGCAGACCGTCCGGGCGATTCTGCTGGTGGATAACGACAGCATCTACTGCTCCAGTATTTACGGGCCTCGCGCCATCCCCTTCAGCCAGACCTACCCCGATTTAGCTTTTAACAACCAGCGCATGACCCTGTCCACCGACCAATACCTGCTGAAAGGCTCGCCGGTTCTGCTGCTGTGGACCCCCAGAAGCCTCGATAACCGCGCCGGGATTCTGCAGGTGATTAACATCGAGATGATGAGCAACTATGTGCTCGAACCGCAGCTGCCCTGGGTGGAACGTGCCGTGTTCAACGTTAACGGCCAGAGTCTGGAGTATGGTAATCCCCTTATTGAGCCGACCGTACCCTCGGAAGATGAGGTGAGCTATGAGCAGGGCTCGCTGCGTTACCCCTTTACTCTGACGCTCTATGGTCCCTCACCGACCCGACTGGCGCTGGCAACCCTGCCCTCACAACTGCCGCTGGCGCTGCTGCTCAGTCTGCTGATGGGCTACATTGTCTGGCTGGCGACCGCAAACCGGATGAGCCTGAGCTGGCAAATCAGTTATGGCATCACGGCTAATGAGTTTATGGTCTACTGTCAGCCGCTAATCAACAGCAGCAGCGGCGAGTGCGACGGCATTGAGCTGCTGCTGCGCTGGCATAACCCCCGCCAGGGCTGGATTGCACCGGATGTGTTCATCCCGCTGGCCGAACGTCAGAACCTGATTAAGCCGCTGACCCGCTTTGTGCTGAATGAGGTGGTCAGGCAGTTACCCCAGCTACCGGATGACCGCGACTTCCATATCGCTATCAATGTCGCTGCCAGCCATTTCCGGGACCGTGCCATCCTGCAGGATCTGCAGAACCTCTGGTGGCCCGCTAATCCGGTGCCGAAACTGGTGGTCGAGCTGACCGAGCGGGATGCCCTGCCGGTGGTCGATCAGTCGGTGATTGCGCAACTGCACGAGATCGGCGTGCGGCTGGCGATTGACGACTTCGGCACCGGTCACAGCTCACTCTCCTATCTGAAGGATTTGCAGCCTGACGTGCTGAAGATCGACAAGATATTTACGGCGGCCATCGGCACGGACGCGATCAACGCGACGGTGACGGATATGGTGATTTCCCTGGCGCAGCGCCTGAACATCAGCCTGGTGGCCGAGGGAGTAGAAACGGCTGAGCAGGCCGCCTACCTGTGCGAACGCGGGGTGGATCATCTGCAGGGCTACTATTTCGCCCGCCCGATGCCGCTGGAGGACTTTCCGGCCTGGCTGACGCAGCACCGGCTGGAGGTGCGGCAGCCCTCATAACCGGACGCGTCGGAAGCGATGTGCCCTGGCGCTTTGCCGCCACCGATAAAAAAAACAGCCGCGGCGGTCAGGCAGCGGCTGTCGGAGAGAGTCAGCGCGGCCTCAGTAACGGACCGCGCATCGAAAAGCGTTACGCCTCTTCATCCTCATCGTGTGGCTTATCTTTGGTAACGCGCACCAGATCGATACGGTAGTCGGTCGCTTCGATAATCTGAAAGTGCAGCGGGCTGATATCGATCACGTCGCCCGGAAGCGGCAACTGCCCTTTCTGCGCAATCAGCAGACCCGCCAGCGAGGCGTGATCTTCGGTCGGATCGACCAGTTCATGGAAGTCGAGCAGCTGCTGCAGCGAGTGCAGATCGGTGCCGCCCTTCACTAACCAGCCATCCCCATCAGCCACGATCTCCGGCGTTTCATCTTCATCCGGGAATTCACCCGCAATCGCTTCCAGCACGTCCAGCGGCGTAATCAGCCCCTGCACGACGCCAAACTCATTGGTGACGATGACGAAGCTGCCACGTGCACGACGCAGCACGCCAAGCAGGTTAATCGGGTCCAGCGTTTCAGGCACCACGATGGTAGGCGTATTCGCTGCAAACGTCGCCACATCCACGCCATGCTCCAGCGCCACCAGCAGCTCTTTCGCCCGCACCACACCGATAATTTCATCCAGCTCGCCCCGGCAGACCGGGAAGAGGCTGTGAGGCGTATCCAGCAGCTGATCGCGAATCTCATCCAGCGGACGGTTCGCATCGACCCAGGAGATCTCGCCGCGCGGCGTCATGATGCTGCGGATGGAGCGGGACGCCAGCGTCAGTACGCCATTAATCATGAAGCGCTCTTCATCTTTAAAGGCTTCCTGCGGCATCGCCTCGGCCAGCGCAGACTCTTCGCTGCTGCCTGCATTGCTGCTGCTCGCCGTCTGCGCGCGGTTGCGACCGCCCATCAGGCGCAGAATCGCCTCTGCGGTGCGCTCACGCATCGGCCGGTTTGACTGATGGCGGATAAAGTTCCGGCGCGCAATCTGGTTGAACAGCTCAATCAGGATTGAGAAGCCAATCGCCGCATAGAGGTAGCCTTTCGGAATATGGAAACCAAAGCCTTCTGCCACCAGCGACAGACCGATCATCAGCAGGAAGCTCAGGCAGAGCACCACCACCGTCGGATGCGCGTTAACGAAGTTGGTTAATGGCTTGGACGCCAGCAGCATCACACCCATCGCAATCACCACGGCGGTCATCATTACCGGCAGGTGGTTCACCATACCCACGGCGGTGATAACGGCATCCAGTGAGAAGACCGCGTCCAGTACCACAATCTGTGTCACCACGGCCCAGAAACTGGCATAACCGCGGTTCCCGCCGCCCTCGAGCTGACGGTTCTCCAGCCTTTCGTGCAGCTCCATGGTCGCTTTGAACAGCAGGAACAGGCCCCCGGCCAGCAGGATTAAATCACGACCGGCAAAGCTGAAACCGCCGACGCTGAAGAGCGGCGTGGTGAGCGTAACCATCCAGGAGATCAGCGAGAGCAGACCCAGACGCATCACCAGCGCCAGCGACAGGCCGATCAGGCGCGCTTTATCACGCTGCTTCGGCGGCAGTTTGTCGGCCAGAATGGCAATAAACACCAGGTTGTCGATGCCCAGGACGATTTCCAGTACGACAAGCGTCAGTAAACCCGCCCAGATTGAGGGGTCGAATAAAAATTCCATTATTTATGACTCCTGAACAGGGAAAAGAGTAAGCCGGTGTCTGTCGGCGCAGCGAGGCGTGACATCCGGGTCGTCGGGAAAACAGAGAAAACGCCGTCAGGCGAAAGGTGACGCGCCAGCAGGCGCAAAGAACAGATTAAGCGACGTCGGTGACGATCCATAAAGGTGGGCTGAAGCCCGACACTCCTGAGTAATAAACAGAAGGCTAATGTATCAGGTCGGTAAATGGCGTCAAAAAATTTTCTTATTTTTACAATCTGCAATGAGGTTGATCGTATGCATAAAACGATTCACTCGTTCTGCCGTGGGGTAAATAACTGACCAATGTCACAAAATTTATTTTTTCGATCACTAAAATAAATCGCGACCTAACCGCCTTAACGGTGTGAACCGATGATTTCTGGCGCTCAGCCAGTCATCGCCAGCACCCTGTTAAAAATAACCGAAACGATTCTGACAGGGCCATTTACTCAGATGAGCTTCTTTAGTGAACGGAGGTAGCACGTGACCATTGCGATTGTAATTGGTACTCACGGCTGGGCAGCGGAACAACTGCTTAAAACGGCAGAAATGCTGTTAGGTGAGCAGGAGAACGTCGGCTGGATAGACTTTGTGCCGGGTGAAAATGCAGAAACACTGATCGAAAAATATGAAACGCAGCTGGCAAAACTGGATACGACGCAGGGGGTACTCTTTTTAGTCGATACCTGGGGTGGCAGTCCGTTTAATGCGGCCAGCCGTATCGTGGTGGATAAACCGCAGTATGAGGTCATCGCCGGTGTCAATATCCCGATGCTGGTCGAAACGCTGATGGCGCGCGATGACAACCCGACGCTCGACGAGCTGGTGGCGGTGGCGGTTGAGACCGGCCGTGAAGGCGTTAAAGCGCTGAAAGCCAAAGAGGAGGCACCCGCGCCCGCCGCCGTGAAACCGGCTGCGCCCGCGCAACCGGCTAAGCCGATGGCTCCCGGCGACCATATGAAGATCGGGCTGGCACGTATCGATGATCGCCTGATCCACGGCCAGGTCGCGACGCGCTGGACCAAAGAGACAAACGTTCAGCGCATTATTGTGGTCAGCGATGAGGTGGCAAAGGATCACGTCCGCAAAACCCTGCTGACGCAGGTCGCGCCGCCCGGCGTGACGGCGCATGTGGTCGATGTCGATAAGATGGTTCGGGTGTGGAATAACCCAAAGTATGGTCAGGATCGGGTGATGCTGCTGTTTACCAACCCCACCGACGTTCTGCGCGTGGTGGAACAGGGTGTCGATATCAGGACCGTCAACATCGGCGGGATGGCGTTCCGTCAGGGAAAAACCCAGGTCAACAATGCGGTTTCGGTGGATGAAAAAGATATCGCCGCCTTCCGCAAACTGAATGAACGCAATATTGAACTGGAAGTGCGTAAGGTTTCCAGCGATCAGAAACTGAAAATGATGGATCTGATTGCGAAAGTAAACGCGTAACAGAAGAGCTGCTGCGCCTGCGTTTCCGGGCCCATTTTCGCTATCCTGCTGAGGACAAGAAGTATGATGGAAATAACCTCGCTACAAATTATTCTGATTTTTATTGTTGCCTGTATTGCCGGCATGGGGTCGATTCTGGATGAGTTCCAGTTTCACCGTCCGCTGGTGGCCTGTACCCTGATTGGTATCGTGCTGGGAGATATGAAAACCGGCATTATCATCGGCGGGACGCTGGAGATGATTGCGCTGGGCTGGATGAACATCGGTGCCGCCGTGGCCCCCGATGCTGCTCTCGCCTCCATCATCTCCACCATTCTGGTTATCGCAGGCGGTCAGAGTGTGGGAGCCGGTATCGCGCTGGCCATCCCGCTGGCCGCAGCCGGACAGGTGCTGACCATCATCGTGCGAACCCTGACCGTCGCCTTCCAGCATGCCGCGGACAAAGCCGCAGAGAAAGGCAACCTCACCGCTATCTCCTGGATCCATGTCTCTGCCCTGCTGCTGCAGGCGATGCGTATCGCTATTCCGGCGCTGATTGTGGCGATCTCCGTCGGCACCAGTGCGGTTCACGCCCTGCTCAGTTCAATCCCTGAAGTGGTCACCAATGGTCTGAATATCGCGGGCGGCATGATTGTGGTGGTCGGTTACGCGATGGTCATCAACATGATGCGCGCGGGCTACCTGATGCCCTTCTTCTATCTCGGCTTTGTCACCGCGGCCTTTACCAACTTTAACCTGGTGGCGCTGGGGGTCATTGGCGTGGTGATGGCGGTGCTCTACATTCAGCTCAGCCCGAAATACAACCGTGTAGCGGGGGCCCCTTCCGGCCCGGCGACCGCGAACGATCTTGATAACGAACTCGATTAAGGAACAGGTGATCACATGGTTGATATTACGAAAGTCGAAAAGAAACTGACACCCGGTGACGTCCGCGCTGTCTTTATGCGCTCGAACCTGTTTCAGGGATCGTGGAACTTTGAACGTATGCAGGCGCTGGGCTTCTGCTTCTCAATGGTGCCGGTGATCCGCCGTCTCTATCCGGAGAATAATGATGAGCGCAGGCAGGCAATCAAGCGCCATCTGGAGTTCTTCAATACCCACCCTTATGTGGCCGCGCCGGTGCTCGGCGTTACCATGGCGATGGAGGAGCAGCGTGCCAACGGCGCGCCTATCGACGACGGTGCCATCAACGGCCTGAAAGTCGGTCTGATGGGCCCGCTGGCCGGTGTCGGCGACCCGATCTTCTGGGGCACCGTGCGTCCGGTGTTTGCCGCGCTGGGTGCCGGCATCGCGATGAGCGGCAGCCTGCTGGGCCCCTTGCTGTTCTTTGTGCTGTTTAACCTGGCGCGCCTGCTGACCCGCTACTACGGCGTGGCGTATGGCTATCGCAAAGGGATCGATATCGTCAGCGATATGGGCGGCGGATTCCTGCAGAAACTCACGGAGGGCGCCTCAATTCTGGGCCTGTTTGTGATGGGCGCGCTGGTAAACAAGTGGACGCACGTCAACATCCCGCTGGTGGTGTCGCGTATCACCGACTCCACCGGTAAGACCACCGTCACCACGGTGCAGTCGATCCTCGATCAGCTGATGCCAGGCATCGTGCCGCTGCTGCTGACCTTCGGCTGTATGTGGCTGTTGCGCCGTAAGGTCAACGCGCTGTGGATTATCGTCGGCTTCTTTGCCATCGGTATTTTTGGTTACTGGATCGGCCTGCTCGGTCTGTAATCTCACCCGGCCGGGCGCGCTGGCGCCCGGCTTTTAAGCGTAGTGAGCTGAGCCACAACCGGCTGAGCTCACCCCGTTTGAGGCCAGATGTTATGTCATTAACTGATGCGCTGATCGCGCTCTGCATTGCCGCCCTGCTGCTGTTTGCCCTTTATGACGAGGTGATTCTGCCGCGTCGACGCGGGCCTGTCCGCTTGCGGGTCGCCCTGCAGCGACGGCACAAAATCGACAGCCTGATTTTCATCGGGCTGCTGCTGATTCTGCTGGGAAACAACATCAGCCATCACGGCCCGCAGCTCACCACCACCCTGCTGATGGTGCTGAGCTTTCTGGCGTTCTGGCTTTTCTGGCTGCGCAGGCCCACGCTACTGATGAAGGCCGAAGGGTTATTTTATGCCGGTGTCTGGATTGATTACCGGCGGATTCAGGGCATGAATCTCTCTGAGGATGGCATTCTGGTCATTCAGCTGGAGCAGCGCCGGCTGCTGATTGCGGTGCAGCAGCTCGACGATCTGGAGCGCATCTATAACACGCTGGTTGAGGCGCGCTAGTCGCGCTGCCACTGCGTCAGGGTAAAGTCGGCATCACAACTGAACGACTCGCTCTGCTGCAGCGTCTCCCAGACCGCCTCCCGCGCCCGCCACGCAAAAGGCGTCATCTGCAGCAGGGTCGTTGCGGCCCCGCCCGTCAGCGCCATCGGATAACGCAGCGTATGCTGCGCCACCTGACGGAAGCCCGGGTAGGTTTTCTGCTCTGGCGCATGCAGCTGCACGTCACGATAGATCAGGGCTTTGAACTGCTGCAGATGATGCGGTCCCGGCGTTACCGTCAGTACCGTGCCGCCGGGCTTCAGGACGCGGGCCAGTTCCGCTTCATTGCAGGGCGCGTAAATCCGCACCACGGCATCCAGCGAGCCATCGGCAAAAGGCAGACGCTGGCTGGAGGCTACGCAGAACCGCACCGCGGGATAACGCTTAGCGGCGAGGCGGATAGCCATTCTGGCCACATCCAGGCCATACACCTGTCCGCCTTCCCCTGCCGCCTCTGCCAGCGCAGCGGTGTAGTAGCCTTCGCCACAGCCGATATCCAGAATCTGGCTCTCCGGCAGGTTCAGCACCGGTTGCAGCAGCGCGACGACCTGCTCACGCAGCGGCTGATAGTAGCCCGCCTGCAGGAATTCCCGTCGAGCCTGCATCATCTCTGCACTGTCACCTGGCTCGCGCGACCGTTTATGCTGAACGGGCAGCAGATTGACATACCCCTCTTTCGCCTGATCAAACTGATGGCGATTCTCGCAGGACCAGCTGCGGGCATGGAAAGTCAGAGGAGAGTGGCAAAGCGGGCAAATCAACGACATAGGGGACTCCGGCATCAGATAACGCGGCGCAGTGTAACCTTATCGTTTACGCATCGGAAGCATAAAGAAAGCCCCGGCCGACCGGCCAGGGCTTTGAGAATCCATATCAGGGTGCGATGCACCGAGGCGGAGTCGAATCAGATAGCAGTGACGTTAACAGCTGCCGGGCCTTTCTGGCCATCCTGAATTTCGAACTCAACGCTCTGGCCTTCAGCCAGGGTTTTGAAACCATTGCCCTGGATGGCAGAGAAGTGTACGAACACATCTTTGCTGCCGTCTGCAGGGGTGATAAAACCAAAACCTTTAGACTCGTTGAACCACTTAACCTGACCTTTAATCTTTGCCATTTTGCAAATTCCTTTAGATGTTTATTTAGCCCGAAGGCTGTCTTACAGAAAAACCAGAGACGTTACTGCATGAGGCACTAATTAAGGTTCGGCAAGGAAGCGGTATTCAACGTCAACGTCTTTACTCGTACTTCTTCACTGAAGATGCCATGCATAAACAGAACTGTACCTCGTTTAACCCACGAATTGTTATCACATATCCTAAAAACAATGGCAAGCCATTTTTAAAGTCTCAGACAGGCAGCACGCACAATTGCCAGAAGGCTCACACAGCCTGTTCTGTCGCGGCGCTAAAACCCGGCATAAATATAATGAACCCGCAGGTTCATTTCCTCCGGATGCCTTCTCGTCCGGGCTAACTCAATGGATACCATAAGAAATTAATATTTCACAAATATGGCAGTAAGCGAATTGATAAGCGAAGCGACAGGAAAGCGAAGCAGCAATAACCTGACGTTAATCCTGTACGACACTTTTTATTTGGTACAGGTATCTTCTCTCCTGCACCAAAAACAGGAAACGGCCCTGAGCTCTGCTCCAAATAAAAGCAGCCGCGCGAATCCGGCTTATTAAAAATTTAACCATTAATGTGATAAAAAATGATTTCTGTTAAAAAAAGCCGGTTTAACGGGCTCCTCCGGCTTTAGGATAATTCCTGGGGTGGATTATTCAGGCTGCGGCTTTCCCCTATTCGCCATGGCGCGAAGCTGCCCTGCTCCTCCTCTGCCCGCCGCAGTGCCGCAGCCAGTTCCTGCGGAGGCGCATCCAGTGCCTCATCAGCCAGTTCAAATACGCCCCAGTGGATAGGCAGCGTCAGCGGTCTGCCTGCCGCCTGCCAGAGTGCCACGGCCTGATCGGGGTCCATATGCTGGCCTGCCATGAACCATTTCGGTGCATAGGCGCCAATCGGTAAGGCTGTCACGCTGAAGGGGCCAAGGCGGGCGGGGATCGCCAGCAGGCTGTCGCTGTAGCCACTGTCACCGGAGAACCAGAAGCGCACGGAGGATGATCGTACGACCCAGCCGCACCAGAGCGAACGGTTGCGATCGCGGGGCGACCGCATACTCCAGTGACGCGCCGGAACCGCATCAAAACAGAGATCGCCCACCCTGACCTGCTGCCACCAGTCAGCCTGATGTACCTGCTGCACTCCCCGGGCGCGGCACCACGCCGCCAGGCCCAGCGGTACAACAAAGGTGGCCTGCGGGAAACGCCGGACGATCGCTTTGACCGTCGGCCGATCCAGATGGTCGTAATGATTGTGAGAAATCAGCACGACATCCAGATGCGGCAGGTCGGCAATGCTGAGCGGCGCGGGGGTTTTGCGCTGCGGTCCGGCAAAAGAGAACGGCGAGGCGCGGGATGAGAGGGCGGGATCGATCAGAATGTAACGCTGATTGAGCCGCAACAGCACGGCGGCATGGCCCAGCCACCAGAGGCGATCGTCACTGCCGCTGAGATCGGCGGGTTGCCACCACTCTTCAACAAAAGCGTCATAGCCCTGTTGCGGTGGCATCGGAAGGCCCTGCGCTTTTCGCTCCCGACGCCAGCGCCGGAGATCGCCAGGCTGACGCTCTTCCGGCTCTGGATTACGGAAGCCCTCTGGCGTATGGTGCGCTTTGCTGCTGTCATACCACGGATTCTTCCCGCTCATCCCGCCTCTCTGTTCTGATTAACGTTCCGGGATTAACCGGATAAAGTCGCGCTTCTCCCGCTCATCCTCGGGTTTTTTACTCTCCGCGCCGGGCTGCAGCTCAATCAGACGACGCAGCAGCTGATTCTGTTTTTTCTGCTCTTCCAGCAGCGATTCCAGCAAATGGATCTGCTCACCGGCTCGTACGCTGGCACGATTAACAAAGAACCAGGCGATAAACGCCACAATCAAAATGATGACCAGCAGGCCATAGCTGACCAAGGGGCCCGGATTTGCGGCTAACTCATTCATAACTGCCTCATAAAACAAAGTGAAAACGCCAGAACATGACAACCGCGTATTCTACCTGTCGCCATCACAAAAGATAATGGGGTTAACGGCAAAGCAGAATTTGCCGTTTCAGTTATCTCTGATCGATTCCCGCCGAAAAGCCAGGCATGCTGCTATCATTCTGACCGGCAGCACCAGGTGGAGCGCTGAGTTACCTTTCACAAGGAGATACAATGAAACTGTTTATTCGCATGGTAGGCTTGCTGGCGGTGATCTGGCTGGCGATGCTCTTTACCGGTTATGGCGTGTTAACCGGCAGCACTAAGAATGCAGCGGGACTTGGCCTGCAGTGCAGCTATCTTACCGCACGCGGTGTGATTAACGCCCAGTATCTGCACACGGACAGCGGCGTGGTCGGCGTAACCGATTGTCCGCTGCTGAAGAAAAGCGGAGAAGTGATCGATAACTGATGAAAGCGCGGGCCGCATGGCCCGCGCTGTTCAGAAAGGATAGGTGTGAAAGCCCATTTCCGAGGAAATCGTACGCGCCGCCCGCTGCAGCATCTCCACATAATCCTGACGCGCCTCTTCTGAAAAACGGATCGTGGGGAAAGAGAGGCTGAGGCCGGCAATCACCACCCCGAAGCGATCAAAGACCGGCACCGCGAGGCAGCGTAACCCCTCCTCCTGCTCTTCATTATCTTCGCCATAACCCTGCGCCTTCACCTCGTCCAGCGCCGCCAGCAGGGCGTCCGCGCTCGTCAGCGTATTCGGCGTGCTGCGTCTGAACTCTACGTGCCGCAGAATCTCTTCCGTTTCCTCGCGGTCGCGCCAGGCGAGCAGCACCTTGCCAATCGCGGTGGAATAGAGCGGATTGCGGCGACCAATGCGCGAATACATGCGCAGGTTATAGAGCGAGTCGATTTTATGGATATAGACAATGCTCTCCTCTTCCAGCGCGCCCAGATGCACGGTCTCACGGGTCAGACGCGACAGCTCCCGCATCTGCAGATCCGCGCTGCGGATCAAATCGACATTCTGCAGCGCCTTCGCCCCCAGCTCGAACAGTTTGAGCGTCAGGGAGTACTTTTCGCTCTCACCTTCCTGGGTGACATAGCCCAGCGTTTTCATGGTTTGCAGAAAACGGTAGACCGTGCTTTTTGACATCATCACGCGCTGCGCCAGCTCAGTGATGCTGTGGTCACGCTCTTCACCCAGCGCCTGCAAAATGCCAAACACTTTCAGCACGGAGGAGACGGAATCGGGCTGTTTGCCATTTTCAGCAGAGGACATCGCGCACCTTGTTCAATCAGTTACAAAAATAAGACAGAACGCCAGTATAGAGTGCCGCAGCGGAAAGCGGCAATGGTTTCACCCCGGTGTCGCCGGTCACGCGATCTTTTTCACCTCCGGACGCTGCAATTTCGCGTCAACTTCATTAGCATGATGATATTCACCCTCTTTAGTAATTAACCTATGACACTCTCCCCTCCTCAGGATGGTTTACCCGGCGCTCAGCGCTATATGGCGATTATCACCATCGCGCTCGGACTCACGATGGCGGTATTAGATGGCGCGATCGCCAACGTGGCGCTGCCCACCATCTCACGTGAACTGAACGCCAGCCCGGCGCAGTCCATCTGGATAGTGAACGCCTATCAGATTGCGATTATCGTCTCGCTGCTGTCGCTCTCCTTCCTCGGTGACATGCTGGGCTATCGTCGCGTGTACCAGACAGGTCTGGCGCTGTTTATTGTGACGTCGGTCTTCTGCGCCTTCTCCACCTCACTCACCATGCTGACCTGCGCCCGCGTTCTGCAGGGGCTGGGCGGCGCGGCGCTGATGAGCGTCAATACCGCCCTGATACGCATTATCTATCCGCAGCGCTATCTGGGGCGCGGTATGGCCATCAACTCGCTGGTGGTGGCGGTTTCGACGGCGGCGGGCCCGACGGTGGCGGCCGCCATTCTGTCGGTGGCGAGCTGGAAATGGCTGTTTCTGATTAACGTCCCGCTGGGTGCCGTGGCACTCTGGCTGGCGCTGCGGACGCTGCCCGATAATCCGCAGAAAGCCACTACGCAGAAATTTGATGTGCCCAGCGCCATCATGAACGCCCTGTTCTTTGGGCTGATCATCTCCGCATTGAGCGGTTTCGCGCAGGGTCAGAGTCACCTGCTGGTGCTGTCAGAAGTGATCGGACTGCTGGTTGTCGGGTGGTTCTTCATCCGTCGCCAGCTCGCGATGACGGTGCCGCTGTTACCGGTTGACCTGCTGCGTATCCCGATTTTCAGCCTGTCGATGGGGACGTCGGTCTGTTCGTTCTGCGCGCAGATGCTCGCCATGGTGTCGCTGCCCTTCTTTCTGCAAAACGTCCTGCAGCGTGATGAGGTGGCCACCGGTTTACTCCTGACGCCCTGGCCGCTGGCCACCATGGTGTTTGCGCCGATTGCCGGCCGGCTGATTGGGCGGGTGCACGCCGGGCTGCTGGGGGGCATCGGTCTGGCGATGTTCGCGCTGGGGCTGTTTCTGCTTGCCTGGCTACCGGCGAATCCCGGCGACGGCGATATCATCTGGCGCATGATGCTGTGCGGTGCCGGTTTCGGGCTGTTTCAGTCGCCCAACAACCATACCATTGTCACCTCAGCGCCCCGCCATCGCAGCGGCGGTGCCAGCGGCATGCTGGGTACCGCGCGTCTGCTGGGTCAGAGTGCGGGAGCCGCGCTGGTTGCGCTGATGTTTAATCTGTTTGATGAGCAAGGCACGCACGCCTCGCTACTGCTGGCGGGCAGTTTTGCCGCCGTGGCGGCGCTGGTCAGCGTGTCACGGATGACGCAGAACCGCGCCTGAGGGCCGAAAAAGAAAAGGCGACCCGGGGGTCGCCTTTTTTATGCCGCTCAGGGCTATTTCAGATACTGGCCGCTGCGCAGGGCTTCAATACGCTTGTCCAGCGGGGGATGCGACATAAACAGCTCGCTGAACGACTTGCCTTTGCCGTTGATGCAGAACGCCATCATGCTGCTCGGCTCCTGCGGTTCGTAGCTGGTTTTCAGACGCTGCAGCGCCGCAATCATCTTCTCACGGCCGACCAGCTTCGCTGAACCGGCATCGGCGTGGAACTCGCGGTGACGGGAGAACCACATGGTGATGATGCTGGCAAGAATACCAAACACCAGCTCCAGCACCATCGACACCGCAAAATAGACCAGCGGGTTGCCATTGCTGCTCTCTTCGCCATCATCACGGTTGCCGGACATGAAACCCGCCGCGATCTGCGCCAGAATACGGGACACGAAAATCACGAAGGTGTTCACCACACCCTGAATCAGGGTCATGGTGATCATGTCGCCGTTCGCGATGTGCGACACTTCGTGCGCCAGGACCGCTTCAGCCTCATCGCGGCTCATGTTCTGCAGCAGACCGGTTGAAACCGCTACCAGCGAGGCGTTACGACGTGCACCCGTGGCAAAGGCGTTGATGTCAGGCGCGTGATAGATCGCGACCTGTGGCATCGCAATGCCCGCCTGTTGAGCCTGACGGCCGATCGTCTCTATCAGCCAGCGCTCCGTTTCATTGCGCGGCTGTTCAATCACTTCACCACCCACCGATCGCAGTGCCATCCACTTCGACATCAGCAGTGAAACAAACGCACCGCCGAAGCCAAACAGGCCTGCCATGATCATCAGGCCCTGGACACTGCTTGACTGGATCCCTGTCAGGCTGAGAATCAGCCCGAATACCAACATCACAGCCAGGTTGGTCATCAGGAAAAGAGCAATACGCATCATAATCGTTAATCTTCCTCAGTAGTTCACGCGCCTATACGCGGATAGATATCCTATGTGCATTGGGCCGCTTTTCAAGCGACCTTAACGTTTAAGTGCCTAAAAAGACATAACTTTACATTTTGTCACGCCTGCTGCGCCGACCGTCACGCTGGCACGATTACAGCGGCTAATGATTACGGCGGAATGGCACTCCCGCAGGCAAAAAAAAGCACCGCCTGGCGGTGCTTTTTCTCATAGCCGCGGGTTATTTCGCCGCGGGCGCTTCCGGCTGGGATTTCTCCAGCTGCGCCAGATCGTTCGCAATCTTCACCGTCTCATCGAGGTAAGGATCGGGCTCTTTATAATCTTTCGGCAGCTCGTCCAGGTTTTTCAGCGGTTTTTTGCCTTCGGCCTGATAACGCGCGTTGATACGCTCCAGACGTAACGCATCATCTTCGTGATTCTCTTTCTCGCGCTGAGCGAGGTTGAGCGACACAATGTTGCGTTTATCTTTCAGGGCATTGAAACGCGCAATGTCCTTCATGATGTACTGGAACTCACGATCCTGGGCAATACGTTCAGCGTGCTGCTTCGTCAGCTGCGCCACCAGCGGTTTGACGTCGCCGGTTTTGACGTAGGTCGCCGCTTTGATGCTGTCCCACGGCAGTGCGTTATCTTCGAACTTCTCACCGGTTTCAGCCGCTTCCACCCCGGTTGGCATCAGCAGATCGGGCGTGACGCCTTTACGCTGAGTACTGCCACCGTTAATCCGGTAGAACTTCTGAATGGTATAGGAAACGGAGCCTAACGCCGGCCACTCCGGACGCAGCATCTGATCGTAGATGCGGTTCAGAGAGCGATACTGCTGCACGGTGCCCTTCCCGAAGGTCGGCTCGCCGACGATCACTGCACGCCCGTAATCCTGCATCGCCGCAGCGAAGATCTCAGAGGCGGAGGCGCTGAAGCGGTCAACCAGCACCACCAGCGGTCCTTTGTAGTAGACCACGCCGTCGTTGTCGCTGTCTTCACGCACCCGACCATTGTTGTCGCGCACCTGAACAACCGGACCACTCGGAATAAACAGACCGGAGAGCGATACCGCTTCGGTCAGCGCTCCGCCGCCGTTGGTCCGCAGATCGATCACGACGCTGTCAACGTTCTGCTTCTGCAGCTTCTGCAGCTGAACCTTCACGTCATCGGTGAGACCGACATAGAAACCAGGAATGTCGAGCACGCCCACTTTCTGTTTACCGACATTCTTGATGCTCATTTTGACGGCGCGATCTTCCAGACGGATTTTCTCACGCGTCAGCGTCACGGTGCGGGTTTTGGTGCCCTTACCGGCTGGCAGGATCTCAAGGCGCACTTTGCTGCCTTTCGGTCCTTTGATTTTCGCCACCACGTCATCCAGACGCCAGCCAATCACATCTTCCATCGGCTTGCCGGGCTGACCGACGCCGACGATGCGATCGCCCACCGTGATGGATTTACTTTTCGCTGCCGGTCCACCCGCAACCATCGAGTTGATGACGGTGTAGTCGTCATCCATCTGCAGCACGGCACCGATCCCTTCCAGAGACAGGCTCATCTCGGTGTTGAACTGCTCGGTGTTACGTGGCGACAGGTAGCTGGTGTGCGGATCGATTTCGCGGGCAAAGGCGTTCATCACCAGCTGGAAAACATCCTCACCGTTGCTCTGGGCGAGACGGCGAATCGCGAAGTTATAACGCTTGGTCAGAACGTCGCGAATCTCCTGGTCGGTTTTACCCGCCAGCTTCAGGCTCAGCTGGTCATATTTGACCTTGGCATCCCACAGAGCATTCAGCTCGGCTTCATCTTTCGGCCAGGGAGCCTTGCCGCGGTCAATGTCGATAGTGTCATTGCCGCTGAAGTTCATCGGACGCGCCAGCACCGTCAGCGCATACTGATAGCGCTCAAAACGGCGTTTCTGCGCCAGATTATAGAGATCGTAAAAGAGATCCAGCTTGCCACTGCGCAGCTCATCGCCGACGGTGGTTTTTTTGCTGGCAAACTGCGCCACATCCGACGCCAGCAGCACGTTATGGCTGTAGTCGAGCATGTTCAGATAGCGATCGAAAATCTTCGCTGAAAAGTTCTGATCCAGGTCGAACTGGCGGTAGTGGGAACGGGTGAAGCGTGAGGTGACACGCTCACTGACCGTCGGGTCCTGCGGGTCTTCGTGAAGCTGGGGGATCTGATCGGCGCGGGTGATATTCTCCGCGCCGAACGTTGGGCCTGCTAACAGCAGGCCCGCAATAAGTCCAACTTTGAAAAGGGTGTTCATGCCGGGGTTAGCCTCCGTTTCAGAACTGCAAGTGTTCTGCGCGCACAATCATTGCCATGCCGGAAGCGAGCTGGACCCGAACGCCGTCTTTCGATACTTCAAGAACGGTAGCGTCCATCGCACTTTTGCCTGCTTTAACTTTAATACTCTGGCCGGGTTGCAAAGTTGAGGTATCAGTGATGGGTCGGGCTTCCTGCTCCGGACGTGGGGCTGGTTTGCGATGCTGTGAGGCGGTCGCACGCGGTGCAGCAGTCTGCGGACGCGGTTTGCGTGCGGCGTCGCCCTCGGCAGGCTTACGTGCAGCAGGCTTGCGCGCGCGACGCGGTGCCGCACCCTCTTCGCTTTCACCCGCTTCACGACGGGCGGCACGCTGCTGATCGCGCTGTGCCTGAACACGCGCTTTCGCTTCTTCAAGCTGCTTACGCGCATGCTCGACATGCTGCTCATCCAGCACGCCACAGGCGTTACCGTCGAGATCGACACGGATAGCACCGGCTTTGATGCCGTAGAGATAACGCCAGCTCGACGTATAAAGACGCAGCGCGGAACGCAGCTGTGTTTTGCTCAGGCTCATTTCGCCCTGAACACGCTCGACCAGATCCTGAAAGATACCGATTTTGAGCGGACGCGCTTCACCTTCAGCGCTAAAGCAGTGCGGAAAGCGCTCCGCCAGAAAAGTGATGACTTCTTTACTGCTATTCAACTTAGGTTGATTTTCCATGAAATTTCCTGATTACAACGGGTTTGCCGACCAGCGCAGGCATGAACAGGCGACATTATAATGACAACATCGCTAAATGCCATGTGATCCAGTCGATTAGCTGCGCGTCAGCTGCAGATATTTTTCTAAGTCGCTGTTCGCAAGCACTTCACAAAGCCCATCAGTCAGTGTGACCAGCCCTGATTCGTCATCGCTGTCAAAACGATTGTAATCCACGCTGTCGATGTCCAGCACCCCAACCACAGTGCCATTCACTTTCAGAGGAATCACAATCTCAGCGTTGCTGGCAGCGTCGCAGGCGATGTGGCCCGGGAAGGCATGCACATCATCCACGCGTTGCACTTTCTCTTCTGCCAGCGCCGTGCCACACACACCTTTACCGACCGGAATGCGCACACAGGCGATTTTGCCCTGGAACGGGCCCAGCACCAGCGTATCGGCTTCCGTCAGCAGGTAGAAACCTGCCCAGTTCACGCCATCGAGACGTTCATACAGCAGCGCGCTAAAGTTTCCCATCGCGGCGAGAAACGCCGTTTCGCCCGCCAGCAGGGCTCGCATATCGCGATTTAGATCGGCGTAAAAGGCAGTTTTGTTCATTATTCAACCGTTACCAATGACATCTGAACGGGTTTATTGAGACCGTTCGTTAAAAATAAGTTTTAATTATCCAGAGCGACAAGGTGAATCATAGCGTTAGTTACTATAACCTTAGCATTCTGTGGATCGAAGCGTGATGCCCGAGACAGGCACACAGACAATGTCTTAATGACCGATATCTGTTACTTCTGACGAGCGAAAATTGCACCACCCTATGAAAATTCACGCTATCAGCCAGACATTGCCTCACGCACGTTATCAGCGTTGCCCGCAATGCGATACCCTTTTTTCCTTACCGGATGTGAAATCGCATCAGGCGGCCTACTGTCCGCGCTGCAACGCCCGGATAGTCAGCGGTCACGACTGGTCGATGACACGTCTAATGGCCATGGCCGCCACCATGATGGTGCTGATGCCGTTTGCATTTTCCCTGCCGCTGGTGGATATCCGTCTGCTGGGTATGCGCATCAATGCCAGCGTGCTGGAGGGCGTGATTCAGATGACGCAGCAGGGGGATGTCCTGACGGCGTCAATGGTAGCCTTCTGCACCCTGGGCGCGCCGATCACCCTGGTGGCCGGCATCTGCTATCTCGGTATCGGTCACCGGCTGGGCATGAACCTGCGGCCCGTGCTGCTGATGCTGGAGAAGCTGAAAGAGTGGGTGATGCTCGATATCTACCTGATCGGCATTGCCGTGGCGTCGATTAAGGTGCAGGACTATGCTTCGCTGGAGATTGGGTATGGGCTGGCGGCTTACATCGCCCTGACGGTGCTGAGCGTGCTGACGCTGATCCATCTCAATATGGAGCAGCTGTGGGAGCATTTCTACCCGCAGCAGCCCGGCAATATGGCGCGTGACGAGATGCAGGTCTGCCTGAACTGTCACCATACCGGCCTGCCGGACGAACGGGGGCGCTGCCCGCGCTGTCACACGCCGCTCGACTTCCGTCGCCGCCACAGCCTGCAAAAATCCTGGGCGGCGCTGATTGCCTCGATTGTGCTGCTGATCCCGGCGAACCTGCTGCCTATTTCCGTGGTGTACCTCAATGGATCACGGCGTGAAGACACCATCTTCTCGGGCATTCTGTCGCTGGGTGAAGGCAATGTGCCGGTCGCCGCGATTGTGTTTATCGCCAGTATTCTGGTGCCCTTTACCAAAGTGCTGGTGATGCTGACCCTGCTGCTCAGCATCCATTTCCGCTGTGAACAGGGGCTGCGCACCCGCATCCGGTTACTGCGGTTTGTCACCTGGGTTGGCCGCTGGTCAATGCTGGATCTGTTTGTCATTTCGTTAACCATGTCGCTGGTCAATCGCGATCAGCTGCTGGCTTTTACCATGGGACCGGCGGCGCTCTTTTTTGGCGCCGCCGTTATCCTGACCATTATGTCTGTTGAGTGGCTGGACAGCCGCCTGCTCTGGGATGCACATGCAACAGGAAACGCCGACTACACCGACTAACGCCACGCTGCGCAATAAGCGTAAAGTTTCGCCCTTCTGGCTGCTGCCGATTATTGCGATGCTGATCGCCTGCTGGCTGCTCTGGACCAACTACCAGGAGCGCGGCACCACCATCACCATCAATTTCCAGACGGCGGATGGGATTGTGCCGGGCCGTACCCCGATCCGTTATCAGGGTGTGGAAGTGGGCACCGTGCAGGGCATTAATCTCAGCGACGACTATCGCCGCATTCAGATCAAAGCCAGTATCAAGAGCGATATGCGCGACGCGCTGCGCGAAGACACCCAGTTCTGGCTGGTGACGCCGAAAGCCTCACTGGCTGGCGTGTCGGGACTGGATGCGCTGGTCGGCGGTAACTATATCGGGATGATGCCCGGCAAAGGTAAACCCAGCGAGGCCTTTACCGCGCTCGATACCCAGCCGAAATATCGGGTGAACACCGGCGAACTGCTGATCCATCTGCATGCCCCCGATCTCGGCTCGCTCAATACCGGTTCGCTGGTCTACTACCGCAAGATTCCGGTTGGCCGGGTCTATGACTACAACATCAACAGCAAATCCGACGGGGTGGCGATTGATGTGCTGATTGACCGCCGCTTCACCCATCTGGTGAAAACCAACAGTCGCTTCTGGAACGTCTCCGGCGTCAATGCTGACGTCAGCCTGAGCGGTGCCAAAGTGCAGCTGGAGAGCCTGGCGGCGCTGGTGAATGGCGCGATTGCCTTTGACTCCCCGGAAAATGCCGGAGAGGCCAAAGCGGAGCAGAACTACCGGCTCTACCCTGACCTGGCGCACAGTCAGCGCGGCGTGCTGATTACCCTGGATCTGCCCAACGGCAATAACCTTAAAGCGGGCAGCACGCCGCTGATCTATCAGGGACTGGAGGTCGGCACGCTGACTAAGCTCAACCTGCAGGATGGCGGCAAGGTGACCGGCGAGCTGACGATTGATCCGTCGGTGGTCGGTCTGATGCGCAGCGGCACCCGCATTGAGATGCACAGCCCGAAAATCAGCCTGACCGATACCAGCCTCAGTGCGCTGCTGACCGGTAACACGCTGGAACTGGTTCCCGGCGAAGGTGAGCCGCAGCAGCACTACACCGTGCTGGCGTCAAATGAGACGCTGCTGCAGAAACCCAACGTGCTGACGGTCAGGCTGAGTGCGCCGGAGAGCTACGGTATCGATCAGGGGCAGCCGCTGATGCTGCACGGCATGCAGATTGGTCAGGTGATGTCGCGCTCTCTGGATGAGAATGGCGTCAATTTCGTGGTCGCGGTGAATCCTGAGAATCGCAGCCTGGTGCACGGGGACAGCAAATTTATCGTCAACAGCCGGCTCGATGTGAAATTTGGTCTCGACGGAATGCAGGTGTTAGGTGCCAGCGCCCGTGAATGGGTCGATGGCGGCATCCGGCTGGAGCCGGGCAGGAAAGGCGAGCCGAAAACCGCCTATCCGCTGTTTGCCGATGCGGAAAAAGCGGAAGAAGGCATTACCGGTGATGGCCCCTCCACCACCCTGACGCTGACCGCCAACAGTCTGCCTGACGTGCAGGCGGGTTCGGTGGTGCTGTACCGCAAGTTTCAGGTCGGTGAGATTGTGAAAGTCACGCCGCGCGCTGACGCCTTTGATATCGCGGTGCACATTCAGCCGGAGTATCGCAAGCTGCTGACCAGCGAAAGCGTCTTCTGGGCCGAGGGCGGCGCCCGCGTCAGTCTTAACGGCAGCGGCCTGACAGTTCAGGCATCGCCGCTTAACCGGGCGCTGAAAGGTGCAATCAGCTTCGACAACATGACCGGTGCGAAGTCGGCCAAAGGGGTCAAGCGTGTGCTCTACCCGTCTGAAACCGCCGCCCGCGCGGTGGGCAGTCAGATTACCCTGCACACCTATGACGCCAGCAAGCTTTCAGCCGGGATGCCGATTCGTTACCTGGGCATCAATGTCGGCCAGGTGGAGTCGCTTTCGCTCAGTAAAGATAACAATCAGGTCGTCGCCAAAGCGGTGCTCTATCCCGAATATGTGGATGATTTTGCCCGCCTCGGCAGCCGTTTCTCGGTGGTCTCTCCAGAGATTTCCGCAACGGGGGTGAATCATCTGGAAACGCTGTTGCAGCCTTACGTAAACGTGGACCCGGGCAAAGGCGGTGCCGTGCGCACCTTTGAGCTGCAGGAGAGCACCATTACCGATTCGCGCTACCTGAATGGCCTGAATATTTACGTTGATGCCACCGAAGCCGGTTCCCTGTCGCTGGGCACCCCGGTGCTGTTCCGCGGCGTGGAAGTGGGCACCGTGACCGGCACGTCGCTGGGCAATATGGCGGATCGCGTGCAGATTGCCCTGCGTATCAGCAAGAAGTATCAGCATCTGGTGCGGAATAACTCGGTGTTCTGGCTGGCGTCCGGCTACAACCTCGACTTCGGTCTGATTGGCGGCGTGGTGAAAACCGGCACCTTCCAGCAGTTTATTCGCGGCGGCATCCAGTTTGCCACCCCGCCAACGGTGCCGCTGGCTCCGCAGGCGACGCCCGATAAACACTTCCTGCTGCAGGATGAAGCGCCGAAGGATTGGCGCAACTGGGGAACGGCAATTCCGTCTCCGCGCTAAGTCAGGTCAGGCGGGCAGTCTGATGCTGCCCGCATAGCTGCTTTGTACCGCAGGCTCAGGGAGCAAACGCCCTCCGCAAAGACGCAAAAACCGCCATCCCTGGCGGGCTCAGCGCGGACCATCCCTGGCCCGCTATGCTTTACTCCGGGCGTATGCTCCCATCGCTTCATCTTTCCGCGGGCTGTATGCCTGAGCAATCTCATCTGCGCAAAACCGCGCCAGACTTATTCCTCCTGAGACGGGCAACCTGGCTGCCCGTTTCCTTTCTGCATGGTACACTGCCGCCTTTGCCTTAACTGGAATGTGCCCGTGTCAGATGCTGCTTCGCTTTTCCCCGCCGATTTTCTCTCTTTAATGCGCCAGAGCCTGCCCGATGAGGCCAGCTTCGCGCAGTTCCTCGCCATCAGTCAGCAGCCGCTGCGCCGCACGCTGCGGGTGAATACCCTGAAGATCAGCGTGGCTGACTTCCTGCGTCTCACCGCTGACTATGAGTGGCAGCTTACGCCGGTGCCGTGGTGCGAAGAGGGATTCTGGATCAGCCGGGAAGATGAGAGCCTGCCACTGGGCAGCGTCGCGGAACACCTCAGCGGCCTGTTCTATATTCAGGAAGCCAGCTCCATGCTGCCGGTCACCGCCCTGTTCGACGCTCAGACCGCGGTCAGCGCCGTGATGGATATGGCGGCGGCACCGGGTTCAAAAACCACCCAGATTGCGGCCAGGATGGGCAATCAGGGTATCATTCTGGCCAATGAGTTCTCCTCCAGCCGGGTGAAAGTCCTGCACGCCAATATTACCCGCTGCGGCGTCACCAACAGTGCGCTGACACATTTCGACGCCCGGGTTTTCGGTCCTGCGCTGCCGGAACAGTTTGACGCCATCCTGCTTGACGCCCCCTGCTCAGGCGAAGGGGTGATGCGGAAAGATCCCGATGCCCTGAGAAACTGGTCGCTGGCCAGTACAGAAGAGATTGCCGCCACCCAGCGCGACCTGCTCGACAGCGCCTTCCATGCCCTTAAACCGGGCGGCACGCTGGTCTACTCGACCTGCACCCTGAATCAGATTGAGAATCAGCAGGTCATCGCCTGGCTGCTGCAGCGTTACCCCGACGCCGTGGAGATCCTGCCGCTCAACGAACTGTTTGCGGGGGCGGAGCTGGCCGCTACGCCAGAGGGCTATCTGCACGTTTTCCCGCAGATGTTCGACAGCGAAGGCTTTTTTGTGGCCCGGTTGCGCAAAACTGCGTCGGTCGACCCGCTGCCTGCACCGGACTATAAAGTCGGCAAGCTGCCCTTCTCGCACGTCAGCCGCAAGCTGGAGAGCGACATCATTCAGGCCGCCGCCGCCGTCTCACTCCGCTGGGACGATTCGCTGGTGCTGTGGCAGCGTGATAAAGAGATCTGGCTGTTCCCGGAGGCCGTCACCCCGCTGCTGGGCAGAGTGCGTTTCTCAAGAATTGGCCTGAAGCTGGCTGAAACCTTCGCGAAAGGCTATCGCTGGCAGCATGAGGCGGTCATCGCGCTGGCGCAACCGGATGCGAAGCACGCCTTCGAACTGACGGCAGCCGAGGCAGAAGAGTGGTATCGCGGGCGGGATATCTATCCGGAAAGCGAACCCGCCGGTAATGAGATGATTGTCACTTATCAGCAGCAGCCGCTGGGGCTGGCAAAGAAAGTCGGCAGCCGTATCAAGAACAGCTACCCCCGCGAGCTGGTGCGGGACGGGCGTCTGTTCCGCTGAAATTACTGCAGCTGAACCATCGTCAGATGATGGCCAAACACCGCACCGGTGTCGATATAGTGCAGGTTGGCCACCGTCAGCGGCTCCTTCAGCGGTGTATGACCAAAATAAAAGGCATCTGCCCCGCGGATGCCGCTTTCTGCGCCGGACTGAAGCCCCTCCAGCCGCTGACGGCTCCAGACCACCTGCTCCCAGTCCAGCGGTTTATCCAGGGCGTACTCCGCGGCGGGGTAATCCGCATGGGCAATCACCACGGTGCGCGCACCCAGCTGTAAATGCACGATCAGCGGCAGATCGCGACAGCGCAGCAGCGCGTGACGCGCCGAAATGATAGCACTGCCGCGCAGCCGCCAGAACCAGCCGCCGCCGTTCATCTGCCAGCGCTGCTTTTCGTGACCCTGTAACGCTGAAAGGGCCATCTCCTCATGGTTGCCCTTCACGCTGCGAAACCAGGGCTGCTTCAGCAGCGCCAGGCACCCCAGGCTGTCGGGCCCGCGATCGATGAGGTCACCCACGGCAATCAACAGGTCCTGCTGCGGATCAAACTGATGCTGCTGTAACCGCGCATCCAGTTCAGCGCGGCAGCCGTGCAGATCGCCCACGACCCAGATATGCCGCCACGCTGACCCCTCCAGAAACTGGTAAGACATTGATCCTCCGCCTGCGTCGCTAAAGCCTCTGCACAGTATAGCCAGATCCGCCTCTGCACCGACACAAGCAACGGCAGCGCAGTGGGAAAGCGGGCAGGCCCCGCGGCAGATCAGGGGCGCGTTTTCGCCGGATACGCCTCCAGCTTCTCCGCCGGACGCACCGGGCGGCGCACCATCTCTCCGCCGCAGTTGGGGCAACGATGTTGCAGGTGTTCGGCACATTCCGCGCAGAAGGTGCATTCAAATGAGCAGATCCGTGCCGCCAGGGAAGATGGCGGCAGGTCACAGTCACAGCGTTCACAGCGGGGGCGAAGTTCAGGCATGGCGGCACTCCTGTCAGGATGATGCGTCAGCTTCGCGCGTGGCGGCCCGGCTGTCGAGTCAGCGGAGAGACAAAGTGGGGTCAGATCGGGACATTCTGCCTCAAGGGTGCAGACCGTGGCCCGGCGCTAGGGCTGCGTCTTATCCGTGGCGCGATGGTCCGGCTCTTTCCCGGCTTCTGGCTGCTCTTCAGATTCATCGCTCTCCTCTTCCGGCTCCTGACCGCCCATTGACGCCTGGATCACCTCCTCTTCCAGCGTCGGGTTCAGGGCCGCACCCAGCGGTGAGGTTGCCAGGCTATCAGGCATTACCACATGCGGCAGCGGCACTTCGGTTGTCGGCAGCGGACGTGGCGTTCGCACATAGCTCAGCCCGCCCGTTACCAGCGCGCAGACGGCAAAGAAGAGATAGAGCATATTGCTGCCCAGCGGCTGCATCAGCGCCCCTACCACCAGCGGCCCGATACTGGCACCAATCCCAAACGCCATCAGCAGACAGGCGGTTAACGACACCCGTCGCTCGGGGGCAACCTGATCGTTCGCCAGCGCAACCTGCAGCGGATAGAGCGCGAACTGCATCATACTGGCCACAAAGGCGATGCCTATCATCCAGTGAAAGGTAAGATGCGGCAGCATAATCAGCGGCACGCAGGAGACGGCAAACAGCAGCGCGATGATAAATAACAGCCGCTGACGGTCGTAGCGGTCGGAAAGCCAGCTCAGCGGGAACTGTGAAACCAGACCGGCAAAAATCGTCAGGCTCATAAAGTAGCCGGTCTGACTGGTGGTGAAGCCTTTGCTGCTACCGTAAACCGGCGCCAGCCCGTAAAACGCCCCGATCACCATGCCGGTTACCAGCGTGGTGCCGAGCAGTTTGGGAATGGTGCGGATAAAGTAGCCCAGCTCCATCGGCGCGGGGGTCATAGGCCTGACATGGGTACGGGTGGTCAGCGCAATCGGCACCAGACAGAGTGCGAAGCATAGCGCCACGATCAGCAGCGTACTCACGCCAAAGCCACTCTGCAGGCTCAGCACCACCTGACCGCCGCTCAGCCCCAGATAGGTCGCGACCATATACAAGCCGAAGATCATGCCGCGCTGAGAGGATTCCGCCTGGTCGTTGAGCCAGCTCTCCAGCACCATGTACTGGCACATCATGCAGAGCCCGATGATCAGACGCAGAAACACCCACAGCGGAATAAAGTCGGTCAGCCCGTGGCCAATCACCGAGGCGGTAATGATCCCGGCACAGGCGACATAGGCGCGGATATGGCCGACGCGGGCGATCAGGTTGTGCCCGACTTTGCCTCCAATCACCAGACCAATATAGTTTGCCGCGATGATGGCACCGATAAGTGCACCGTTCACCTGCTCGCTCGCCAGCCGGAGTGAAACATAGGTGGTCAGCAGACCGGAGCCCAGCAGCATCAGCAGCGTGGTGGTGTAGAGCGGCAGAAACGTACTGAATATTTTTCCCATATGACTCCCTGTCTACACCTTCAGGCATCAGGCCAGTTAAGCCCTAAAGATAGTCGATATGCGCGTCCGGCGTGGCATTGCCTGCCGCTGACGGCAAAAAAAAGCCCGCCCGCAGTGTGCGGACGGGCCTGGCATCAGGCGCTCGGGAAACTGATATTGCTGCCCGGTGCCTCACGGTTGAGATGGATGAAGTTCAGGTGCCGCTCGTACTGATCCAGAATGTCGATGATCACCTGCTCCTTGCTGTAGTCCATCAGGTCGTTACCCTGGCTGCCCTCCATCAGGAAGGTTTCCAGCCGGTAGTAGGTCGATTTACCGCTGCGGGCGCGATAGGTAAAGCCCGGAATCGAGTACTGCTGCGGCCAGACCTGATAGATGAAGTCCTGCTCTTCGCCCAGATGCACACGCAGATCCAGATAGCCGATCGGGTTGGCCTCATCCGGCGCGACGCTCTCCAGCGACACCCGGCCATCCCGCAGCTCCAGCTCTTTCGCGACCTCTTCCATCGCCGGATAGATGGTTTTCTCCATCATCTGCTGGGTATAACGTGATCCCGGATAGTTCATCAGCCGCGACAGGCGCTTTTTCCAGGTGCGGCGATCGGTGGCGTGAGCCAGGTAGGGCGCGGTGTCACGCGTGGCGCTGGCGCGACGGTGATCTTCAATCTTCAGCGATTTATAGAGCCCCGCCATCACAAAGAAGATCACAAAGCTGAACGGCAGACCCATGATCACCGTGGTGTTCTGCAGGGCCGAGATGCCGTTCGCCATCAGCATACTCAGTGTCAGAACCCCGATCGCTACCGACCAGAAGATACGCAGCCAGTTGGGCGCATCGCTGTTGATGTCTTTGAGACGTGAGGTGAAGTTCCCCAGCACCAGCGATCCGGAGTCCGCAGAGGTGACGTAGAAGAGCATACCGGTGATCGTCGCGACAGAGGCGCTGAGTTTAAAGGCCGGATACTGCGCCAGCAGGCTGTAGAAGCCGCGCTCCGCATGATTCATCACCTCCTGAGCGAATCCCGCATTGCCATGAATAATCTGATAGAGCGCGGCGTTACCAAACACCGACAGCCACAGCAGCGTAAAGGTGAAGGGAATGATCAGGGTGCCGAGCACGAACTCGCGGATGGTACGACCGCGTGAAATACGCGCCAGGAAGAGGCCGACAAAAGGCGACCATGCCACCCACCATGCCCAGAAGAAGAGCGTCCAGCTGTTCATCCATTGCGTCGGACGATCAAACGCAAAGGTGTTGAGCGTCATGCCCATGAAGCGGTTGATGTAGTCCCCTACGTTCAGCACCAGCGCATTCAGCAGAAATTCGGTGTTGCCGAAGAACAGCACGAAGAGGATCAGCCCCAGCGCCATCACCACGTTGAGCTCGGAGAGGATACGGATACCTTTGTCCACGCCGGAGGTTACCGAAATGGTGGCGATCACCACCGAGAGGATGATCAGCGCGGTCTGCGCGGTCAGTCCTTCCGGGATATCAAACAGCACCTTCAGGCCATAGTTAAGCTGCACCACCCCGATGCCGAGCGTGGTCGCAATACCGAAGATCGTACCCACTACTGCGGCGATATCGACGGTGTGACCAATCGGGCCATTGATGCGTTTGCCGAAGATGGGATAGAGCGCGGAGCGGATGGTCAGCGGCAGGTTATAGCGATAGCTGAAGTAGCCCAGCGCAATGCCCATCAGCGCATACATTGACCAGCCGGTCAGGCCATAGTGAAACAGCGTCCAGACCATCGCCTGACGGGCCGCCTCCAGCGTCTGCCCCGCCCCTTCCGGCGGCTGCATATATTGCGTCACCGGTTCAGCCACCGAGAAGAACATCAGGTCGATCCCGATCCCGGCGGCAAACAGCATGGCGGACCAGCTGAGGATGCTGAATTCCGGTTTGGCGTGCTCCGGCCCCAGCTTGATCGAGCCAAAGCGCGAACAGGCCATGTAGAGCACAAAGACAATGTAGAGCGTGGCAGCCAGCATGTAGTACCAGCCGAAGGTGGCGGAGACCCAGTTAACCGCCTTGAGGATCCAGCTCGCGGCCAGTTCACTGTAGAGAATCGTCACAAGTGAAAACGTCAGAATCAATCCGGCAGAGGTATAAAATACAACGGGATTGAGTCTGTCTTTTTCACCGGCAGGTGGATTATTCATCGATTACCTCTGGTTAATATCCTGAAAATACGCAATGGATAACATTTGCCGCTCACGGGGTGTTCAGGCCGTGCGGCCTCCTATCGTTCTGTTACTTCCTGTTTAAGCGTAACGGCTGACAGTGAGCTTAGCACTCATTGCCGTTTCGCTTACGCTACATTTAAAGAACACTACACTAACAAAGTTTCTTTTTATATTGAACGTGCAATCAAAAAAAGTTTAAATAGGGGTTCAATTTGAGGGCGGAGCCGGAGCGGAGCTATGCCAAAAGTAGGGATGCAGCCGATACGACGTCGGCAACTGATCGATGCGACCCTGAGTACGATTAACGAAGTTGGAATCAATGATGCCACCATCGCCCAGATCGCCCGGCGCGCGGGGGTCTCGACCGGCATCATCAGTCACTACTTCAAAGATAAGAACGGCCTGCTGGAAGCCACGATGCGTGATGTGACGCGGCAGCTGCGCGAAGCGGTTCTGACGCGGTTACGGCCGCTGGCCGATGCCCCGGCTGAACAGCGACTGTGTGCCATCGTTGACGGGAATTTTGATGAAACCCAGGTGCACAGCGCCGCGATGAAAGCCTGGCTCGACTTCTGGTCAAGCAGCATGCATCAGCCCCAGCTCAACCGCCTGGAGCGGGTCAGCAGCCGGCGGCTCTACTCCACCCTGGCGGTGGAGTTCCGGCGTCAGCTTCCGCTGGAAAAAGCGCGTCTTGCCGCGCATGGCCTGGCCGCCCTGATAGATGGTCTGTGGCTGCGCGCAGCGCTGAGCGGTAAGCCTTTTGACCCGGTCATCGCCCGCACACTGACCACCCAGTTCATCCGTCAGCAACTGGCTGGCGAGCACGAATAACGGAAGGAGAAAACATGTCCCGATTCAACGAGCAGAAACTCTACATTGATGGCGCTTATGTGGCCGCAGCGTCTGGCGAAACCTTCCAGACGATCAATCCGGTCAACGGCGACGTACTGGCAGAGGTTCATGCCGCCGGCCAGGAAGATGTCGATCGCGCCGTTGCTGCCGCCAGAAAAGGCCAGAAGGTCTGGGCCGCGATGACCGCGATGGAGCGTTCGCGCATTCTGCGCCGCGCCGTCGATATTCTGCGTCAGCGTAACGATGAGCTGGCAGAGCTGGAGATGCTCGACACCGGTAAACCTTACAGCGAAACCTCCGCTGTCGATATCGTCACCGGTGCAGACGTACTGGAATATTACGCCGGGCTGATCCCCGCCATCGAAGGCCAGCAGATCCCCCTGCGCGACACCTCTTTTGTCTACACCCGCCGCGAACCACTGGGCGTGGTGGCCGGGATTGGCGCCTGGAACTACCCGATTCAGATCGCCCTGTGGAAATCCGCGCCTGCACTGGCCGCGGGTAACGCGATGATTTTCAAACCGAGTGAAGTGACCCCGCTCACCGCCCTGAAACTGGCGGAAATCTACAGCGAAGCGGGCCTGCCGGATGGGGTCTTCAACGTGCTGCCAGGCCTCGGCGCGGTCACCGGCCAGCTGCTGACCGAACATCCGGGTATCGACAAAGTCTCCTTTACCGGTGGCGTCGTCAGCGGCAAAAAGGTGATGGCCAATGCCGCAGGATCAACTCTGAAAGAGGTCACCATGGAGCTGGGCGGTAAATCTCCGCTGATCGTCTTTGATGATGCCGACCTCGATCTGGCCGCCGACATCGCCATGATGGCGAATTTCTACAGCTCCGGTCAGGTCTGCACCAACGGCACCCGCGTCTTTGTCCCCGCGTCGCTGAAAGCGGCTTTCGAGGAAAAAATCAGCGAGCGCGTTGCCCGCATCAGGGCTGGCGATCTGCGCGACCCGGCCACCAATTTTGGTCCGCTGGTCAGCTTCACTCATCGCGACAACGTGATGCGTTACATCGAATCGGGCATCGCTGAAGGCGCACGCGTGCTGTGCGGCGGCAAACGCCTGACCGGCGGCGACTTCGATCAGGGGGCCTGGGTGGCTCCCACCGTCTTCACCGACTGCCGTGATGAGATGAAGATTGTGCGTGAAGAGATCTTCGGACCGGTGATGTCGATCCTGAGCTATGACAGCGAAGAGGAAGTGATCCGCCGCGCCAATGACACCGAATATGGCCTGGCTGCCGGAGTGGTGACGCAGGATCTCAACCGTGCGCACCGCGTCATCCACCAGATTGAAGCCGGCATCTGCTGGATCAATACCTGGGGTGAATCGGCCGCAGAGATGCCGGTCGGAGGCTACAAGCACTCCGGTATTGGCCGTGAAAATGGCCTGATGACCTTACAGAGTTACACCCAGGTGAAGTCAGTGCAGGTTGAGCTGACGCGTTTTCAGTCAGTCTTTTAATCACCCTTTAACCTGAGGAACGATGAATGGAATTTGATTACATTATTATCGGCGCTGGATCCGCAGGAAACGTTCTGGCTACCCGTCTGACCGAAGAGAGCAACGTCAGCGTCCTGCTGCTGGAAGCGGGCGGCCCGGATTATCGTTTTGATTTCCGCACCCAGATGCCTGCCGCCCTCGCCTATCCGTTACAGGGCAAACGCTACAACTGGGCCTATGAAACGGAACCTGAGCCTTACATGAACAATCGCCGCATGGAGTGTGGCCGTGGTAAAGGCCTGGGCGGCTCGTCGCTGATCAACGGGATGTGTTACATCCGTGGTAACGCCATGGACCTCGATAACTGGGCCAGCGCGCCGGGGTTAGAGGACTGGAGTTATCTGGACTGCCTGCCCTACTACCGCAAGGCGGAGACCCGCGATATCGGCCCGAACGATTTCCACGGCGGTGACGGCCCGGTCTGCGTCGCAACGCCAAAAGCGGGCAACAACGTGCTGTTTGAAGCGATGATTGAGGCGGGCGTGCAGGCGGGCTATCCGCGCACGGATGACCTCAATGGCTATCAGCAGGAAGGATTTGGCCCGATGGACCGCACCGTGACGCCGCAGGGACGCCGCTCCAGCACCGCGCGCGGCTATCTCGATCAGGCTAAAGGCCGCGCCAACCTGAAGATCATTACGCATGCCACCACCGACCGTATCCTGTTTGACGGTAAGCGTGCGGTGGGCGTGGAGTTTCTGCAGGGCGACAGCAACACCCTGAACAAAGCGACCGCACGCCGTGAAGTGCTGCTCTGTGCCGGGGCTATCGCCTCGCCGCAGATCCTGCAACGCTCTGGCGTCGGTTCGCCCGAACTGCTGAAGCAGTTTGATATTCCGCTGGTTCACGACCTGCCAGGCGTGGGTGAAAACCTGCAGGACCATCTTGAGATGTATCTGCAGTATGAGTGTAAAGAACCGGTTTCACTCTATCCGGCGCTGAAGTGGTGGAATCAGCCTAAAATCGGCGCAGAATGGATGTTCAATGGCACCGGTGTCGGCGCCAGTAACCAGTTTGAAGCCGGTGGCTTTATCCGCAGCCGTGAAGAGTTCAGCTGGCCGAACATTCAGTATCACTTCCTGCCGGTGGCGATTAACTACAACGGTTCCAACGCCGTTGATGCCCACGGCTTCCAGTATCACGTCGGTTCGATGCGTTCGCCCAGCCGCGGTCATGTGCGCCTGAAATCACGCGATCCGCGCCGCCATCCGGCGATTCTGTTTAACTACATGTCGCATGAGCAGGACTGGCACGAATTCCGCGATGCGATTCGCATCACCCGCGAGATCATCAACCAGCCCGCGCTGGATAAGTATCGCGGCCGCGAAATCAGCCCGGGCATTGAATGTCAGACGGATGAGGAGCTGGACGAGTTCGTGCGTAATCACGGCGAAACCGCTTATCATCCGTGCGGCACCTGTAAAATGGGCAACGACCCGATGGCGGTCGTCGATGGCGAAGGACGGGTGCATGGCCTGCAGGGATTACGCGTTGTGGATGCATCCATCATGCCGCTGATCATAACCGGTAACCTGAATGCCACCACCATTATGATCGGTGAGAAGATTGCCGATAAGATCCGTGGACGTGAGCCGCTGCCGCGCAGCACCGCGGCCTACTACGTGGCCGGAGAGGCGCCTGTGCGCACCACCCCACAGCGCAGTGACTAAATCGTGACAGCGTCACTTCAAATCTCGCCGGGCATCTTATTGCCCGGCTTTTTTAAGCCCCCATCCCATGCCAAACATTGTTTTCCGTTAACCTGCATCTGCAAATCATCAAACCTTAATCAAAATCAAACAAAGCAGCATCTGCTGTTGATTTCAAGATATGCCGGATGCTATAAATCCTGCGTGTAGATAACCGGAGGCACTTTCCGTCCACTGATGAGAAGCAACAATGTGGATGCGTTGTAAACTTTATGCGCAAACTTTTTGTGTTTTATTCCCTGATTTCCCCTGCTTTCCTTTCCGCCCGGAACGTCGCTGATAAGCACTGGCGTAACGCCCTGTAGTCCCCTTCCGCTTCGATATGGTTCTGAGTCTGCACGCAATCACGCGTGGCAGGTCGTCATTAATTCGTTGCTGGAGATCCCCATGTACGCCTGGGTTTTATTATCACTTGCTATCGTGACTGAAATAATCGGTACGCTGTTTATGAAATGGTCCAGCCTCAGCGGCAGCCAGTATGGCTACCTGATGATGCTGGCTATGATTGCCTGTTCTTATATTCTGCTGAGTTTCGCCATCAAACATATCGCCCTGGGCGTGGCTTATGCCCTGTGGGAAGGTATCGGCATCCTGCTGATTACGCTGTTCAGCGTGCAGCTGTTTGGCGAGTCGCTGTCACCGCTGAAGATCGGCGGTCTGATGACACTGATTGTCGGGATCATCCTGATCAAAACCGGCACCGAATCATCAGCGGAGGTTAACCATGGTCATCGCTGATTTTGTCCATGCGGCCTGGCTGGCACTCGCTATCCTGCTGGAGATTGCCGCCAATATATTCCTTAAATATTCTGATGGATTCAAAAAACGTCTATTCGGGCTGCTTTCACTCTGCTGTGTGCTGCTCGCGTTCAACGCGCTTGCCCAGGCGGTGAAAGGGATCGACCTGTCGATAGCCTATGCGGTCTGGGGTGGCTTTGGCATTATCGCCACCGTCGCGGCGGGCTGGGTACTGTTTGGTCAGCGGCTTAACCGCAAAGGCTGGGCTGGCCTGAGCCTGCTGCTGACCGGTATGCTCCTGTTAAAACTGGCCTGACAGAGGTTCCGGGCTGTAATAATGGTTAAGGGTGTGCGGCTGCGCGCCCTTAACTTTCTGTGCGTTTTTACCCTTTTCAAGTTGATTTTTTCAGCATTCTCTTCTTCAGATTCCTCTTACTTTTGTAAAGGGCCGTTTACATATCTGTTGCCTTGAGGCTTAGTGAGCGCCGAAGGTCGGATAAAAACGAGGAAGAGTTATGTCTGCAACACGAGGTTGGTCAACTGAGCTTGAGGGATTACGCGGCATCGCCTCTCTCTGGGTACTGGTAGGTCATATCAGCCTGCTGATTCACTGCCATATCACACTGATTTCATCCCCTGGCATCGGTGTCGATCTGTTTATTCTGCTTTCGGGCTACCTGATGGCGAAAAACTATGTCGAGCGACAGCAGAAAGAGCCATGGCAAAGCGCCGCAACGATCAAAAAGTTCTGGATCCGCCGCTTTTTCCGCATTGCGCCGCTCTACTATCTGCTGTTAATCATCGCCCTGATTTACGGGCCGTGGTTTGGCGAGATGCGTGACACCATCGCGCATTTCTACTCCGGCACGGCAACCGAGTCGTCACGTTACACCGACCAGTCGCTGGCAAATGTGCTGACCCACTTCAGTTTCCTGTTCGGCATGCTGCCCGAGTACGGCTTTAACACCGTACTGCCTGACTGGAGCATCGGACTGGAGATGCAGTTCTATCTGCTGTTCCCGTTCATCATGCTGGTGACGATGCGGTTTGGCTATGCCGCCTCCCTGATCGCTATCATGGTGCTCTGCTGCGCCGGACGCTATCTGCTGGCCGATTATTATGAGGCGTTTGAGATGCCTTCGATGATCCTGATTAAGCTGAATATGTTTCTGTCAGGCATGCTGCTGGCAGAAGCCATCCGCCGCAAATCGCTGCTTTACGTCGCCTTTGCGCTGCTGGGACCGGTTGCCAGCGTGGCAATGGGTCTGGGTTTCATCAAGCTGCAGGTGATTATGGAAGCACTGATGATTGTCGGTATGACAGCCATTCTCTGGCAGTATCCGCAGGGCAGCCGGATGGCGCAGCTGATTGCTCTGCCGCGTAAGCTGCTGAACAACCGTCTCAGCACCTGGCTGGGCGACGTCTCGTTCTCGGTCTACCTGCTGCACCTGCTGATTGTCATTCCATTGATCGCGCTGCTGCTGAATCACACGGATATCGAATTCAAAAGCGATCTGACGCGTTTTCTGATTGTCTGCGTGTCCGCCATCCCGGTGACCTATGCGCTGGCGTCGCTGCTCTACAAATATGTTGAGAAGCCCGGCATCCGCATGGGTAAACGCGTTCTGGCCCCGAAGCTGGCTGACCAGACCAACTGAGTGACAGATGGATTCAGAAGCCCCGTTCGCGGGGCTTTTTTATGGCCTGCGATGTCGTGACCAGCAGGGAACCACGTCTTACGTCCTGCACACCTGCCGGAGTGAACTACACTTTCCCGGTCAGCAATCCGACGGAGAGGAAAATCTATGCGCATTCAGCATCTGCTGTTGTCCAGCGACGGTGGCGCGTTAATCATTGAAGCCGATCAACTTGAAAGTGAGCTGGTGATCCCGCCTCATCTGCAGACCGCCACCGGCGGCGAAGCGGACAGCGATACCGGCCACCGCGTTGCGGTGACCCGGCACTACTGTAAAGGACGCTACTACGCTGTCGCCCTCGATCGTCATGCGGCCAGTAACGAGATCGATGATGTGATCGACCTGCTCCATCCCGCACCGCTGGATTAAACCCTGTCATCAGCCCTGACAAGCGCGGCAGCACGCTGTTCGCCATGCCGGATGGCACGCGACCGATTGCCCGCTCTCAACGCGTTATAGCATCAGAAGGAGAAGCATCATGCAGAAGAAAAAGTGGTTTGTGTCTTACGTCATTAAGCCGGAAGGTGAACATCACGTCACCACCCACGCCTTTATCGAAGGGGATGATGTGGAAGAGGCGCTGGAACAATTTATGTTCGAAACGAAAAAAAGTCTGTCACTGGACACGGAAGAGCTCACGCTGCTTTCGGTCAGTCTGGTGTAACCCGGTATTCCGCCTCACAGGTGTGGGCTGGGGGTTATCTGTTTATAATATTGATGATTTTCCCTGGTGCCGCATTCAGTTACTTAGTGGGGTAAGGCCAGGCGTGGTCCATACCTGTTGAGGACAAAATCCCGGTGATCGCCAGATACGCCAGTATCAGGACAAACAGCACAATGGCTGCAATTTCAATGGATTTGAGCAGATGATGTTTCGCCATAAATAACCCTCCTTCAGTTGTGTGTAATCCGACATCACCTCTTAAACTATAATGTTACCGGTAAAGTGCAAGCCAAAAAAACATCATGAAACATAAAGCAGTGCTTATTAATGTTTTAACCCAGGCGGTAACTGCATAACCCGTGGCATTTAACACTTCAGTCACAAAAAAGCCCGCTCAGGGCGGGCTTCAGCATCAGGTCAGGTGCGTCTGATCAGGCAGAGTGACCGGTGAAGTCGATCACCATCCTGCCGCGAATTTTGCCGTGAATCATCTCATCGAAGATGTCATTCACCTCGCCAATCTTCCTTTTGGTGACCTTAGGCACCACTTTTCCTTCCGCCGCAAACTGGAAGGCTTCCGCCAGATCGTTGCGGGTGCCGACCAGCGATCCCACCACCTGAATGCCATCGAGTACCAGACGCGGGATATTCAGGCTCATCGCTTCCGGCGGAAGTCCGACTGCCACCACCCGTCCCCCGGCTCTGACCGCATCTACCGCCGAGTTAAAGGCGGCTTTGGCCACGGCGGTCACGACGGCCGCGTGCGCCCCGCCGGTTTTTTCCTGAATAAAGCGCGTCGCGTCTTCACTGGCGGAGTTCACCACCAGGTCGGCACCCATCTCTTTTGCCAGCGCCAGCTGGCCGTCGCTCACATCAATGGCGATCACTTTGG
>NZ_PUGA01000049.1:0-28690 GCF_003236725.1 Pantoea sp. ARC270 | reverse complement strand
GTACAGAATCGAACGCTTCATAGGCGGCATCAAAGTTGCCCGCCTGCGTTAAATATATGCCTAAGTAGTTAAACACTTCAGGCATATCTGGTCTTATAGACAGCGCTTGCGAAAAATCGTTCCGCGCTAATGCCCGCAGACCTAAACTATCATACAACACTCCGCGCTCATATAACAGCTGTGCGCGTTCATCATCGGTGAGAGCGCGACTGGCAAGTATTTGTTCCATGCGCGCCAGTATCACTTCCTGCTGCAGTGTGGGCTGTAACGGCACTGCAAGAACTTCGTTCTTACGCCAATTGGAGTTGCTGCATCCTGCCAGCGTTAAAGCTGTCGCAACAAAACACCAGCGCAGAAAAGGCTTCATTTCCCACTCCCGAATACAAACATTGGGATAACCATCCTGTCATCCGCCTGCTGTGCACAAGGATTCCCGCCCTCGCGATGACACAAACGCCCCTCTCTGCCAGGCAAAGAGGGGCAAATCAGCAACGACTTATTCAGCGGCAGGTGTGGTCACCGCTGCAGCTTCTTCAGCCTGCGGCTTAGATTCTGTCGCTTCTTTGATGCTCAGACGTACGCGGCCCTGGCGATCGACTTCCATCACCTTCACCGGCACTTCCTGACCCATCTGCAGATAGTCAGTCACTTTCTCAACGCGCTTATCGGCGATTTGCGAAATGTGAACCAGACCTTCTTTACCACCGCCGATGGCGACGAAGGCACCGAAGTCAACGATACGGGTCACTTTACCACTGTAAATGCGGCCCACTTCGATCTCTGCGGTAATCTCTTCGATACGACGGATCGCTTCTTTCGCTTTCAGACCATCGGTCGCAGCGATTTTCACAGTGCCGTCATCTTCGATTTCGATCGTTGTGCCGGTCTCTTCGGTCAGTGCACGGATCACTGAGCCGCCTTTACCAATCACATCTTTGATCTTGTCAGAGCTGATCTTGATGGTGTAAATGCGCGGTGCGAATTCAGAAATCTCAGTACGTGGCGTGCTGATAGCCTGTTCCATAACGCCCAGGATGTGCAGACGCGCACCCTTAGCCTGGTTCAGCGCTTCCTGCATGATTTCACGCGTGATGCCTTCGATTTTGATGTCCATCTGCAGCGCGGTGATACCTTCACGGCTACCGGCTACTTTGAAGTCCATGTCGCCCAGGTGATCTTCGTCGCCCAGGATGTCAGACAGAACCACAAACTTCTCATCTTCTTTCACCAGACCCATTGCAATACCTGCAACAGCGGCTTTGATTGGCACACCCGCGTCCATCAGCGCCAGTGAGGCACCGCAGACAGAGGCCATTGAAGAGGAGCCGTTAGATTCGGTGATTTCAGACACCACACGCACGGTGTAAGGGAAATCTTCCGCCTTTGGCATAACCGCTAACACACCGCGTTTCGCCAGACGACCGTGACCAATTTCACGACGCTTCGGCGAACCGACCATGCCGGTTTCACCGACAGAGTACGGAGGGAAGTTGTAGTGGAACAGGAAGCTGTCAGTGCGCTCGCCCATCAGCTCATCCAGGTTCTGCGCATCGCGGGTGGTACCCAGCGTTGCTGTTACCAGCGCCTGCGTCTCACCACGGGTGAACAGGGATGAACCGTGAGTACGTGGCAGCACGCCAGTACGCACGTCCAGACCACGGATCATATCCTTTTCGCGGCCATCGATACGCGGCTCGCCGTTCAGGATACGGGTACGAACAACATTCTTTTCCAGGCTATGGACGATGTCGCTGATTTCAGCGCTATCCAGCGTCTCATCTTCAGCCAGCAGCGCTGCAATGGTTTCGTCTTTGATGACGCCAACCTGCGTGTAACGCTCCTGCTTGTCGGTGATGCGGTAAGCATCGCTGATGCGCGCTTCTGCCAGTGCAGCAACGCGTGAAATCAGTGGGGTGTTGGCGGCTTCTGGCTGCCAGTCCCAGCGTGGTTTGCCCGCTTCAGCAACCAGCGCATTGATGTTTTCAATTACCACCTGCTGCTGATCGTGGCCAAAGACCACGGCGCCCAGCATCTGCTCTTCTGACAGGATCTCAGCTTCAGATTCCACCATCAGAACGGCATTCTGCGTACCGGCAACCACCAGGTCCAGACGAGACTGTTTCAGCTCATCTGCTGTCGGGTTCAGAACGTATTGATCGTTGATGTAACCAACACGCGCAGAACCGATTGGGCCATTGAACGGCAGACCCGAGAGTGACAGCGCGGCAGAAGCACCGATCATAGCAACGATGTCAGGATGAACCTGTGGGTTTACAGAAACCACGGTCGCAATGACCTGAACTTCGTTAACGAAACCTTCCGGGAACAGCGGACGAATCGGGCGGTCAATCAGACGCGCAATCAGCGTTTCGCCTTCGCTTGGGCGGCCTTCACGACGGAAGAAGCTGCCTGGGATACGACCAGCAGCGTAGGTACGCTCCTGATAGTTCACGGTCAGTGGGAAGAAGTCCTGACCGGGTTTAGTTTTTTTCTGGCCGACGACAGTGACGAACACCGCGGTATCGTCCATGCTCACCATAACAGCAGCAGTCGCCTGGCGCGCCATCATGCCGGTTTCCAGCGTGACGGTATGTTGACCATATTGGAATTTGCGTACGATCGGATTCAGCAAAATCAAAGTCCTTAACTTCGGGGCAAGGCTATCTGTAGCCCGCCATTGATTACCAATCTCCAGCTGCATCCTCGCGACTAATGACAACCCTCGACCGCCCCTGCGGTAAAGCCTCTCATTAGCCGCGCGAAATTCTGCAAACTAAAGATCACACTAAGCAACAATACATCAGTTTGGCCCGGATTGCTGCCGATTGCTCAAAAAAAGGGGCCATAAAGGCCCCCTTTTCATGAAACTCGCACAAATCTGATCGTCTGCTGCACGCCGCGTTAATCGCTGCATGACGCCCTGACGACCCGATTTTTCAGACTTAGCGACGCAGACCGAGGCTTTCGATCAGGCTGCTGTAGCGCGCAACGTCTTTACGCTTCAGGTAGTCCAGCAGCTTACGACGCTGAGATACCATGCGCAGCAGACCGCGACGGCTGTGGTGGTCTTTTTTGTGCTCAGAGAAGTGACCCTGCAGATGGGTGATCTGCGCGGTCAGCAGGGCAACCTGAACTTCAGTTGAACCGCTGTCGTTAGCACCACGGCCATATTTAGCAACGATCTCTGCTTTAGCTTCTACGCTTAGAGACATAATAAACTCCGGTATAAAATGAATGTATGGGTGCCGATCTCTAATTCAGCATCCCGCTTTTAAAGCCGCGCTATTCTACTCTGCGCCCGATAGCAACGCAAATGCCCCATCAGCGAAAAGTGAAGGCGCGACTTAATCCTGATACTCCACCACTAAGCGACGGGGTGCCAGACGGCCATCGTCGGCAATTTCAGCCATCCCGATGAACTTACGCGCCTCACCTTCGGACACCCTGACCAGCCCCTGCGCGGGCGCCTGACTGGCCTGAACCGGCTGACCCTGGCGGAAAAACGCAGCCACGGCAGGCGGGATGTTCACTTCCGGGAAATCGGACGCAGGACTGTCCATTGGCAACAGCAGCGGATCGAGCTGCGTTTCCAGAGGAATGCCGGCTTCTGTCGCTTCCGCCAGCAGGGTGTTGAGCTGTTCCAGCGTCACCATCCTTTCATACGGATAACGGGCAACCTGAACGCGACGCAGCATGATGACATGCGCTCCGCATCCCAGCTTCTCACCGAGATCGTCGATAATGCTGCGGATATAGGTGCCTTTCGAGCAGTGAATTTCCAGCTCCAGCTCGTTATCCTGCCAGCGAATAAACTGCAGTTCGTAGACCGTGATTGGACGCGGTTCACGCGCAATCTCAATGCCCTGACGCGCATATTCATACAGGGGACGTCCCTGATGCTTTAGCGCCGAAAACATTGAGGGCACCTGCAGAGTCTCACCGCGGAAGCTCTCCAGCGCGCTGTCGAGGTCGGCCTGACTAAAGGTGACCGGACGCGTCTGAACGAGGTTGCCATCGGCATCTGACGTGTCGGTCCGCTCACCCAGCCGCGCAATGACGCGGTAGCGCTTGTCGGAATCCAGCAGATACTGTGAAAACTTGGTCGCTTCACCCAGGCAGATCGGCAGCATGCCGGTTGCCAGCGGGTCAAGCGCGCCGGTATGGCCTGCGCGGTTAGCGTTAAAGATCCGCTTCACCTTCTGCAGGACATCGTTCGACGAGACGCCTTGAGGCTTATCCAGCAGCAACACGCCATGGACGTCGCGGCCGCGACGACGCGGACGACTCATTACGCCTCCTCGTCATCGCCGGTGGCGTCAGAGCCACGGCGCTCGGCATCGTTTTTCACGACGCTTGTGACGAGATTGGACATGCGCATCCCTTCAACCAGGGAGTTGTCGTAGAAGAACGTCAGCTCCGGCACGATACGCAGACGCATCGCTTTACCCAGCAGAATGCGGATGTAGCCTGACGCTTCTTTCAGCGCTTTCAGACCCTGTTTTACCGCGTCCTCATCCTGGTCATTCAGGAAAGTGACGAACACTTTTGCGTAGGCGAGATCGCGTGACACTTCAACGCCTGACACGGTGACCATCATGCCCAGACGCGGATCTTTGATCTCACGCTGCAGGATCATCGCAATCTCTTTTTGCAGCTCTTGTGATACGCGCTGCGGGCGACCAAATTCTTTCGCCATCATTATTTCTCCCAAATAATTCGGGAGGCCAGAGGCCTCCCAAATTGCAACACATCAGCAGTCGATTACTCGATGGTGCGTTTAATTTCGATGATTTCAAACACTTCGATCATATCGCCAACGCGAACGTCGTTGTAGTTCTTCACGCCGATACCGCACTCCATGCCGTTACGCACTTCGTTAACGTCATCTTTAAAGCGACGCAGGGATTCCAGCTCGCCTTCGTAAATCACCACGTTATCACGCAGGACACGGATTGGGTTGTGACGCTTGATGTTACCTTCCGTCACCATACAACCGGCAATCGCGCCAAACTTCGGTGATTTGAACACGTCGCGGACCGCAGCCAGACCAATGATCTGCTGTTTGTACTCTGGTGCCAGCATGCCGCTCATCGCCGCTTTTACTTCGTCAATCAGGTTATAGATGACGGAGTAGTAGCGCAGATCCAGGCTTTCTGCGTCAATGACGCGACGCGCAGAGGCATCGGCACGCACGTTGAAGCCCAGGATGATGGCGTTAGAGGCAGCCGCCAGGGTTGCATCGGTCTCGGTGATCCCGCCCACGCCTGAACCAACAATCTTCACCTTCACTTCGTCGGTAGAGAGTTTCTGCAGGGAGTCGGAGATCGCTTCCACAGAACCCTGAACGTCCGCTTTCAGTACGATGTTCAGTTCAGACACTTCGCCTTCGGTCATGTTGGCAAACATGTTCTCAAGCTTAGATTTCTGCTGGCGAGCCAGTTTAACTTCGCGGAATTTGCCCTGACGATAGAGCGCCACTTCACGTGCTTTCTTCTCGTCACGTACCACAGTCGCTTCATCACCCGCAGCCGGCACGCCAGAGAGGCCCAGAATCTCAACCGGGATAGACGGACCCGCTTCCATGACTTCACGACCCAGTTCATCGCGCATTGCACGAACACGGCCATATTCGAAGCCACACAGGACGATGTCGCCTTTGTTCAGCGTACCTTCACGAACCAGCACGGTTGCAACCGGACCGCGACCTTTGTCGAGGAACGATTCGATAACCACGCCGCTCGCCATGCCGGCACGGATAGCCGTCAGCTCCAGGACTTCCGCCTGCAGCAGGATAGCGTTAAGCAGGTCATCAATGCCGGTACCCGCTTTCGCAGAGACATTAACGAACATGTTTTCGCCGCCCCACTCTTCCGGAATGATTCCGTACTGGGTCAGTTCGTTTTTAACGCGATCCGGATCCGCTTCTGGCTTATCGCACTTGTTCACCGCAACCACAACCGGCACTTTGGCCGCTTTGGCGTGCTGAATAGCTTCGATGGTCTGAGGCATCACGCCATCGTCTGCGGCAACGACCAGGATAACGATATCGGTCGCCTGCGCACCACGTGCACGCATCGCGGTAAACGCGGCGTGGCCCGGGGTGTCCAGGAAGGTGATCATACCGTTGTCAGTTTCAACGTGGTAAGCACCGATGTGCTGAGTAATGCCGCCCGCTTCGCCAGAGGCGATTTTGGTCGAGCGGATATAGTCCAGCAGTGAGGTTTTACCGTGGTCAACGTGACCCATGATGGTAACCACCGGCGCGCGAGCTTCCTGCGCGGCATCGGTGTCACGATCGTCCATTACCGCCTCTTCCAGCTCGTTTTCACGACGCAGGGTCACTTTGTGGCCCATCTCTTCTGCGACGAGCTGTGCGGTTTCCTGGTCGATGACCTGGTTAATGGTCGCCATCGCGCCCATCTTCATCATCGCTTTAATGACCAGAGAACCTTTCACCGCCATTTTGTTCGCCAGTTCGGCTACGGTGATGGTTTCGCCAATCACAACATCGCGGTTCACGGCCTGAGCGGGTTTGTTGAAGCCCTGCTGCAGTGCGCTTGGTTTACGATGTTTGCCACCTTTACCGCCACGAACCTGTGCACGCGCTTCTTCGCGGTCAGTTTTCGCTTCGGAATGTTTGTTGCCTTTTTTCGCCGGACGCGTTGCTTTCGCCGTGGTACGCGCACGCGCACGGCCAGCTTCTACCTGACGGTCGTTTTCATCTTCCGCCTGACGGGCATGGGTTGAAGTGGTGACGTGATAGTCGCCTTTATCCTCTTCTTCCGGCTTTTCCCACTCGGCTGATTTCTCTTCAGCCAGACGGCGGGCTTCTTCGGCTACGAGGCGGGCCGCCTCTTCGAGCTTACGGCGAGCTTCTTCTTCCGCTTTACGCTTCAGTTCAGCTGCTTCAGCTTCGCGACGGGCTTTGTCAGACTGCGCAGCCCTGGTCACTTCGTCGGTAGGTTGATTTGTCACTTTGTCATTTTCCGCTGCTGCACGTTTGGCCTTCTCAGCGGCTTCGCGCCTGGCTTTATCTTCGGCTTCACGTTGCGCTTTCTGTTCAGCTTCGCGACGGGCTTTCTCTTCAGCCTCGCGTTGCGCCTGCTCTTCCGCTTCACGCTGCGCCTCGGCTTCAGCTTCTGCCTGAGCTTGCTCAGCCTCTGCATCACCCTTCACATAGGTACGCTTTTTGCGGACTTCAATTTGCACCGATTTACTTTTACCCCCGGTGCCTGGAATATTCAAGGTGCTGCGCGTTTTACGCTGCAGCGTCAGCTTAGCTGAACCGACCTGGCCGTGTTCACGGTTCAGATGAGATAGTAAGGTTTCTTTCTCTTGCTGGGTCACGGCGTCATTTTCAGACTTAGGGATCCCCGCATCAGCAAATTGCTGTACCAGGCGATCGACCGGAGTCTGAATTTCTGCGGCCAGCGATTTTACGGTTACATCTGTCATGCTGTTCCTTCCTGTTATTACGCGTCATCGCCGAACCAGCAGATATTACGTGCGGCCATAATCAGCGCGCCGGCTTGTTCATCAGACAGGCCTTCAATATCCGTCAGATCGTCAACACCTTGCTCAGCGAGATCTTCCAGCGTGCAAACGCCTTTCGACGCCAGGCGGAACGCCAGCGCACGATCGAGACCTTCAAGGTTCAGCAGGTCCTCAGCAGGATCCTGATTACCAAGGCTCTCTTCTTTCGCCAGTGCCAGGGTGGTTAACGCATTTTTTGCTCGTTCACGCAGGGCTTCAATGGTCTCTTCGTCGAGGCCGTCGACTTCCAGCAGCTCGTTGATAGGCACATAGGCCAGCTCTTCCAGCGAGGAGAAGCCCTCTTCCACCAGTACGGTGGCGAACTCTTCGTCGATGTCGAGATGTTTCGTGAACATATCGATCGCTGCATGCGCTTCAGCCTGATGCTTAGCCTGCAGATCATCGACGGTCATCACGTTCAGCTCCCAGCCACTCAGCTGTGATGCCAGACGCACGTTTTGGCCGTTACGGCCGATCGCCTGAGCCAGATTGCCAGCTTCGACGGCGATATCCATGGTGTGGTTATCTTCATCAACCACGATTGACGCCACATCGGCCGGGGCCATGGCGTTGATAACAAACTGCGCCGGGTTATCGTCCCAGAGCACGATATCGATACGCTCGCCGCCCAGTTCGCTGGAAACAGCCTGAACACGCGCGCCGCGCATGCCCACACAGGCACCCACCGGATCGATACGTTTGTCGTTGGTTTTGACTGCAATTTTCGCACGCGAACCCGGATCGCGGGCAGCGGCTTTAATTTCAATCAGTTCTTCGCCAATTTCTGGCACCTCAATGCGGAACAGTTCGATCAGCATTTCCGGTTTGGAACGCGTTACGAACAGCTGCGCGCCACGCGCTTCCGGGCGAACGGAGTAGAGCACGCCACGGATACGGTCGCCTGGACGGAAGTTTTCACGCGGCAGCATGTCTTCGCGCAGAATGACCGCTTCAGCATTGTTGCCTAAGTCGAGGGAGATGTTGTCGCGGTTAACTTTCTTCACCACGCCCGTGATAATTTCGCCTTCCTGCTCACGGAACTGATCAACCACCATTGCGCGCTCAGCTTCGCGCACTTTCTGCACGATAACCTGCTTAGCGGTCTGGGTGGTGATACGGTCAAAGGTGACCGATTCAATCTGATCTTCGACATAATCGCCCAGATTGAATGCTTCATCTTCGAAGCGGGCCGCATCCAGCGTGATCTCGCGCGTCGGCTGAGTCACCTCTTCTACGATTTCCCAGCGGCGGAAAGTATCGAAGTCGCCACTGCGGCGATCAATGCTGACGCGTACCTCAATTTCCTGCTCGTACTTTTTCTTGGTCGCAGTCGCCAGCGCGCTCTCCAGCGCTTCGAAGATTTTCTCACGCGGCAGGGCTTTTTCGTTAGAAACGGCTTCTACAACAGCTAAGATCTCTTTGTTCATCCTGGTTAGCCTCAATCCGGACTTTTAAAAGTGGGGGACCAGGTTCGCTTTCTGAATATTACTCAGCGCGAACACTACATCGTTACCCTCAACATGCACCGTGATCATCTCGCCATCAACTGACTTGATGATTCCCTGCCATTTACGGCGGTTCTGAACGGCCATACGCAGCACCAGAGTCACTTCCTCACCCATAAAGCGGGTGTAGTGTTCTGCGGTAAACAGAGGACGATCGAGTCCCGGTGAAGAGACTTCAAGGTTGTAAGGCACGGTAATGGGATCTTCTACATCCATTACGGCGCTTACCTGGTGGCTGACATCGGCGCAATCATCGACATTGATGCCATCTTCACTATCAATATAGATGCGCAGAATAGATGTGCGACTACGAACGAATTCAATACCAACCAGTTCGTAACCCAGCGCTTCTACCGGAGCCGATACCAACTCTGTCAATTTTTGCTCTAATGTGGACAAGCCCACCCCCAAGACATAAAAAAAGGGCCTATAGCCCAGTATTACGATTCGCTAATAACAAAAAACCCCGAATATTCGGGGCTTTTAGTCACTGGACCCTGTCTGCCGCAATGCGGCCCGGACTCCATCCAAAGAATTTTCTTTCAAAAATCAGCCGTGAATGCGTCCGTCGATGCACACAGTATATTTGAAAAATAACTCAAAGGGAAAGTGGTTGCGGGGGCCGGATTTGAACCGACGACCTTCGGGTTATGAGCCCGACGAGCTACCAGGCTGCTCCACCCCGCGTCCGAAAACGTGGCGAATATTACGCCAGACCTGCATAAAATGCAAGTGATACTACGATTTGGTACCGAGGACGGGACTTGAACCCGTAAGCCCAATCGGGCACTACCACCTCAAGGTAGCGTGTCTACCAATTCCACCACCACGGCACTACACTGACCACAACGATGCGTTGTGTTGACGACCTTACTTAGGAATATCGCTGCCCGGTGTAACCGGTTGAGCTGGCTTTTCAGTCTGTTGAGAAGACTGCGCCGGCGCAGAAAGATTTTCCCACTCGCTTCCTTTCGAGGCTTTATTGCTGTTCAGATTACCCAGAACCAGGCTGATGATGAAGAACAGAGCCGCTAAGATGCCAGTTGTGCGCGTCAGGAAGTTACCTGAACCCGAAGAACCAAACACCGTACCGGATGCGCCTGCACCGAATGAGGCTCCCATATCAGCGCCTTTGCCTTGCTGCAGCATGATCATACCTACGAGGGCGATCGCTACAATAAGGAAAACAACTAAAAGAGCTTCGTACATATTCAACCTGTTCCTTGCACGATAATCGTACAGTTAAAGCTTCAGCCAGTATTGATGGGGAGTCTCGTCATCACCCATCAGAAGCGGGTGTGAATACTAACCAAAGGCGCATAGCTCTGCAAGTGCAATTTTCACCACCTAAACTGATTGCAGAAAAAAGCGCCATCCCGGTGATTTTACAGGCAGTTCCGCCTGCTGCGAACTGCCTGCAGACGTTTTAAACCGCCTTGACCTGGTCGGCGATCAGATTAGCCAGCTCTGTTACCTTCGCCTCATCCTCGCCCTCAACCATCACCCGAATCAACGGCTCAGTGCCTGACTTACGCAGTAAGACGCGTCCGCGCCCCGCCAGGGCTTTTTCCGCCTCTGCCGTTGCGGCTTTGACCGCCTCGCTTTGCAGCGGATCGTGCTCACCGGCAAAGCGGACGTTAACCAGCACCTGTGGCAGCATCTTCATGCCGCTGCAGAGGTCGTGCAGGCTCATGTGATTACGCACCATCGCAGTAAGCACTTGCAAACTTGCAACGATACCGTCGCCGGTGGTGGTTTTATCCAGCAGGATAACGTGACCGGAGTTCTCCGCGCCGAGACGCCAGCCCTTCTCCTGCATCTTCTCCAGCACATAGCGGTCGCCCACTTTGGCGCGGGTAAACGGGATGCCGAGCTGCTTCAGCGCCAGCTCCAGGCCCATATTACTCATCAGGGTGCCCACCACGCCACCGCGCAACTGACCCTGACGCAGGGCTTCACGCGCGATGATATAGAGGATCTGGTCACCGTCGACTTTGTCACCCAGATGGTCAATCATCATGATGCGATCGCCGTCGCCATCATAGGCCAGGCCGATATCCGCCTTCTCTGCCAGAACACGCTGCTGCAGCAGTTTGAGGTCGGTTGCCCCACACTCTTTGTTGATGTTCATGCCATCCGGCTGAACACCGATGGCAATCACGGTCGCTCCCAGCTCACGCAGCACGTTCGGCGCAATGTGGTAGGTGGCGCCGTTGGCACAGTCGACCACAATTTTCAGGCCATTCAGGTTGAGTTCGCTGGGGAAAGTGCCCTTACAGAATTCGATGTAACGTCCCGCGGCATCGACGATGCGGCTGGCACGGCCTAACTGCGCAGACTCCACGCAGGTAATCGGCTTCTCCATCTCCAGCTCAATCGCTTCCTCGACATCATCCGGCAGCTTTGTCCCTTCGGAAGAGAAGAACTTAATGCCGTTGTCATCAAACGGGTTGTGCGAGGCAGAGATTACAATGCCCGCCTCAGCGCGGAAGGTGCGGGTCAGGTAGGCAATGGCCGGGGTCGGCATTGGGCCGGTAAAGGCCGCCGTCAGGCCCGCCGCGGCGAGCCCCGCTTCCAGCGCTGACTCCAGCATGTAGCCTGAGATACGCGTATCTTTTCCGATGATGATCTTCTTTGAACCGTGGCGCGCCAGCACTTTCCCGGCGGCCCAGCCCAGCTTCAGGACGAAATCGGGGGTAATAGGGGCTTCACCGACTTTGCCGCGAATGCCATCTGTACCGAAATATTTGCGATTACTCATGTTTATCCTTTTGCTCTTCGGGTCGCTTCGACCACGCGCATTGCTTCAGCCGTCTCTTTCACATCATGCACGCGAATAATCTGCGCGCCCTGCATGGCTGCAATCACCGCGCAACTCAGGCTGCCGGTTAAACGCTGTGACGGGCCGACATTTAACAGCTGGCCAATCATTGATTTACGGGACATTCCCACCAGCAGCGGCAGGCCGAAGTGGTGAAAATCGCCCAGATGGGCCAGCAGTTCATAATTGTGGCTGAGATTCTTACCGAAACCGAAGCCCGGGTCGAGTATCAGCCGTTCTTTTTTGATACCCGCCGCTTCACAGCGCGCAATCTGCTGAGCGAAGTAAGTGTCCACTTCGCTTAAAATATTGTCGTAAGCGGGAGCCTGCTGCATGGTGCGGGGTTCGCCCTGCATATGCATCAGACAGACGGGCAGATCAGTCGCCGCAGCCGCCTCCAGCGCGCCGGGTTCAGAGAGCGAACGCACGTCATTGATGATGTGAGCACCCACTCGCGCGGCTTCGCGGATAACCTCTGCTTTAGAGGTGTCCACGGAAATCCAGACTTCGAACCGCTGGGCAATGGCATCAATGACGGGAATGACACGCTCCAGCTCCTCTTCCACACTCACCTCATCCGCGCCCGGACGGGTGGATTCCCCGCCGACATCAATGATGGTGGCTCCTGCGTTGACCATCTCATTGGTATGGGTCAGTGCATCGACCAGCGCGTTATGTTTACCCCCGTCAGAAAAAGAGTCCGGCGTGACATTCAGAATGCCCATCACATGAGGAAAAGATAAATCGAGATGGGAATCACGGGCGAACAACTTCATGGCGGAAACTCCTTACGGGTCACTATCCGGATGTAAAAAACCCCGGACCAGCCGGGGTTTTGTCTGACGAGATAACGTCTTATTTATTGTACTGCTCTGACATGGTGTTGCCTGGGTTTGGCGTACGCGGTTCATCGACCGGACGCGGCGCCTTCGGCGTACCGTTGCTGTCTGAGTTGCTGCCGGGATCTTCCCAGCCCGCTGGCGGACGCACTTCGCGGCGCGCCATCAGGTCGTCGATCTGCGGTGCGTCGATGGTTTCATACTTCATCAGCGCGTCTTTCATTGCGTGAAGGATGTCCATGTTCTCACCCAGGATGCGACGGGCACGCTGGTAGTTGCTGTCGATCAGGTGCTTCACTTCCTGGTCGATGATACGGGCCGTTTCATCAGACATGTGTTTTGCTTTGGCAACAGAACGGCCAAGGAACACTTCACCCTCTTCTTCTGCATAGAGCAGCGGACCCAGTTTGTCCGAGAAGCCCCACTGCGTGACCATGTTGCGTGCCAGGTTGGTCGCGACTTTAATGTCGTTCGACGCACCGGTAGAAACATGTTCTGCGCCGTAGATGATCTCTTCTGCCAGACGACCGCCGTAGAGGGTCGAGATCTGGCTTTCCAGTTTCTGACGGCTGGCGCTGATCGCGTCGCCTTCAGGCAGGAAGAAGGTCACACCCAGCGCACGGCCGCGTGGGATAATCGTCACTTTGTGCACCGGATCGTGCTCTGGCACCAGGCGACCGATGATCGCGTGGCCCGCTTCGTGATACGCCGTCGACTCTTTCTGCGATTCGGTCATGACCATAGAGCGACGCTCCGCACCCATCATGATCTTGTCTTTGGCTTTTTCGAACTCAACCATCGACACCACACGCTTGTTGGAACGGGCTGCAAACAGCGCGGCTTCGTTGACCAGGTTGGCAAGGTCAGCACCGGAGAAGCCAGGCGTACCACGTGCAATGATGGCGGCATCGATGTCGGTTGCCAGCGGCACACGACGCATATGCACTTTCAGAATCTGCTCACGACCACGGACATCAGGCAGACCCACCACAACCTGGCGGTCAAAACGACCTGGACGCAGCAGCGCCGGGTCCAGTACGTCAGGACGGTTCGTCGCGGCGATAACGATAATACCTTCGTTACCTTCGAAACCATCCATCTCCACCAGCATCTGGTTCAGCGTCTGTTCACGTTCATCATGACCCCCGCCTAAACCGGCACCACGCTGACGACCGACGGCGTCGATCTCATCGATAAAGATGATGCAGGGCGCGGCTTTTTTGGCCTGTTCGAACATGTCACGCACGCGGGATGCACCGACACCGACAAACATTTCCACAAAGTCAGAACCGGAGATAGTAAAGAATGGCACCTTCGCTTCACCGGCAATCGCTTTTGCCAGCAGGGTTTTACCGGTTCCCGGTGGCCCCACCATCAGCACGCCTTTAGGAATTTTACCGCCCAGCTTCTGGAAACGGCTCGGCTCACGCAGGTACTCAACCAGCTCACCCACTTCTTCTTTCGCTTCATCACAACCGGCTACGTCAGCAAAAGTGGTTTTAATCTGGTCTTCCGTCAGCATGCGGGCTTTGCTTTTGCCGAAGGACATCGCGCCCTTCCCGCCGCCGCCCTGCATCTGACGCATAAAGAAGATCCACACACCGATCAGCAGCAGCATCGGGAACCACGAAATGAAGATGGAAGCCAGCAGGCTCGGCTCTTCCGGCGGTTCGCCAACCACTTTGACGTTTTTGGTCAAGAGGTTATCGAGCAACTTAGGATCGTTGACAGGAATGTAGGTGGTGTATTTATTGCTGTCTTTTTTAATAACGTTAATTTCACGCCCGTTAATACGTGCCTCGCGGACCTGATCCTGGTTCACTTCCGACAGGAAGGTTGAATAATCAACCCGACGGCCATTCGACTCGCTGGGCCCAAAGCTCTGGAATACTGACATCAGCACGACCGCGATGACTAACCAGAGAATCAGGTTTTTCGCCATGTCACTCAAGGGATTAACCTCATATTACAACGGTGTTAACAGATAGCGTAGGGTACTATAGATCCTGCATACATGGAATCGCAGCTCAGCTGCGGACAACTCCAGCAATTTGGTTATAGTTTGCGCCCAGTCGCCACAATGTACACTTCACGTGAACGTGACCGTGAAGCGTCCGGCTTACGAATTTTCACTTTCGTAAACAGGGAGCGAATTTCCCGCAGGTATTCATCGAAGCCATCTCCCTGAAACACTTTCACTACAAAACTTCCGCCGGGTGCCAGGATATCCCGACACATCTCCAGCGCCAGCTCGACCAAATACATCGACCGGGGAATATCTACGGCAGGTGTACCACTCATATTCGGCGCCATATCGGACATGACAACCTGAACTTTCTCTTCGCCAACGCGCTCAAGCAGCGCATTGATCACCGATTCTTCACGAAAATCGCCCTGAAGGAAATCGACACCGACTATCGGATCCATTGGCAGGATATCACAGGCAATGATGCGCCCTTTGTTCCCGATTTGCTGTACAACATACTGCGACCAGCCACCGGGTGCAGCACCCAGATCTACCACGGTCATACCGGGTTTGAAAAGCTTGTCACCCTGTTGTATTTCATCAAGTTTAAACCAGGCACGCGAACGCAACCCTTTTTTCTGCGCCTGAAGTACATATTTATCGCTAAAGTGTTCCTGAAGCCAGCGGCTCGAGCTGGCCGAACGCTTTTTACCCGTCATAATATTTCCAGTTAAATCGTCATCGTAGCGATAAACCTGCACGCAGTGGGTTGCGCCGATTTGGTGATATACCCGAGATGGCGGTAGAATGAACCGTTTTCAATCCCTGAGTAAGTAAAAAACTACGATGAATCTAAGTACCAAACAAAAACAGCACCTCAAGGGCCTCGCCCATCCGCTCAAGCCGGTCGTTATGCTGGGTGGCAATGGCCTGACTGAAGGCGTGCTGGCCGAAATCGAGCAGGCTCTGTCGCATCACGAACTGATCAAGGTGAAAATCGCCTCGGAAGATCGTGAAACGAAACAGCTGATCGTTGACGCTATCGTGCGTGAGACCGGTGCCAGCAACGTACAGGTGATCGGCAAAACGCTGGTGCTGTATCGCCCCTCTAAGGAGAGCAAAATTTCTCTGCCACGCTAAGTGGGCAAAGAAAGTGCCATGCTCCCACCTCAGATAAAAGGCCGCATTGCGGCCTTTTTCCTTTCTTTACATTGTGCTTTAGCGCTTTTCAAAGCGTAGCAACACTTTAAAGGTATTCCACCTTCAGGATCTCATACTCAACGTCGCCGCCTGGGGTTTTAATGATGGCGACATCATCCGCCTCTTTACCCACCAGGCCACGCGCCATTGGCGAATTGACAGAAATCAGATTTTGCTTAAAGTCCGCTTCGTCATCGCCGACGATGCGATAAGTCGCCTCTTCGTCGGTTTCGATATTCAGTACGGTTACCGTTGCGCCAAAGATTACGCGTCCGGTTTTAGGCATCTGCGTTACGTCGATAACCTGCGCATTAGAGAGTTTGGCTTCAATCTCCTGAATGCGGCCTTCGCAGAACCCCTGCTCTTCACGCGCAGCGTGATATTCCGCGTTCTCTTTTAAATCGCCATGTTCGCGTGCTTCAGCGATAGAGGCGATAATGCGCGGGCGCTTCACGGTTTTCAGCTCGTTCAGCTCTTCGCGCAATCTTTCAGCGCCTCTCAACGTCATCGGAATCTGATTCATTTAAGCTCCTCGCCATCTTTCCTGTTTAACGGTGTCATCCTGACTGGTGACTGCAGAAAAAAGCGTTCTGCGGCGCATTAGCCCGTTTTTTGCAAATAAAAGAATCCTGACCCGGAGATGCTTCCAGGCCAGAAAAGAGTTTTGCAATTTGATACGTATTTTACCCCAGAGTTCCCTGCGGGTCATCGTTTACTTTGCACCACCCAGCGACGTAGTATTGACGCCCTCACCTGCCAGTTACCGCGAGATTATGCGATTTTCACGACTTGTTACCGGATTAAGCTGCGCATTTATGCTGCAGGCACACGCAGCGCCAGTTGATGAATACATGCAGTACCTGCCAGACGGCGCCAATCTGGCGCTGATGGTGCAGAAAGTGGGCGCATCAACCCCGATCATCGATTACCACGGCAAACAGATGGCCCTGCCCGCCAGTACCATGAAAGTGGTGACGGCGCTCGCGGCGTTGCTGGAACTGGGCGGCGATTACCGTTTTCAGACCACCTTTGAGACCCGAGGCTCTATCGTGGATGGCACGCTGAACGGCGATTTAGTCGCCCGTTTCGCCGGTGATCCCACCTTAAGCCGCCAGGATCTGCGCAATATGGTGGCGGCGATAAAGAAGCAGGGCATTAACCATATCAAAGGCAACCTGGTGATTGATACCTCCGTGTTTGCCAGTCACGACATGGCTCCGGGCTGGCCGTGGAACGATATGACCCAGTGCTTCAGCGCCCCGCCAGGGGCCGCCATTGTGGATAAGAACTGCTTCTCGGTGTCGCTCTACAGCGCCAGTTCGCCGGGCGAAAACGCGTTTGTCCGCATCGCCTCCTACTATCCGGCACACATGTACAGTCAGGTTCGCACTCTGGGCCGCAACAGCGGCGAAGGGCAATATTGCGAACTGGATGTGGTACCGGGTGAACTGAACCGTTATACCCTGACCGGCTGTATGCGTCAGCGTGCAGAGCCGTTGCCGCTGGCCTTTGCCGTGCAGGATGGCGCGGCCTGGGCGGGCGAGATCCTCAAGGCGGAACTGCGCGCGTCAGAGATCGACTACAGTGGTCATCTGGTTCGTCAGACACAGGTCACCGAGCCGGGCACCGTGCTCGCCTCCACCCAGTCTGCGCCGCTGCATACCCTGCTGCACACCATGCTGAAGAAGTCAGACAACATGATTGCTGATACGGTGTTCCGCACCATCGGCCACCACTACTTCAATGTGCCTGGCACGTTCCGCGCCGGTCAGGACGCCGTACGCCGCATACTGAAAGCCAAAGCCAACATCGATATGGGCAACAGCATTCAGGTGGATGGTTCCGGTCTGTCACGCCATGACCTGATCTCGCCGCAGACCATGATGCAGGTTTTGCAATTCATTGCGAAGAATGACAATACGCTGGATTACATTTCAATGCTGCCGCTGGCGGGTTATGACGGCACGCTGCAGTATCGCGGCGGGCTGCATGAAGCGGGACTGGATGGCAAAGTCTCGGCGAAAACCGGTTCCCTGCAGGGGGTCTATAACCTGGCGGGCTTTATCACCACCTCCAGCGGTGCGCGGGTTGCCTTTGTGCAGTTCCTCTCCGGCTATGCGGTTCCGCCGGAAGATCAGCGTACCCGCCGTATTCCGCTGGTGCGTTTTGAGAGCCGGCTCTACCGCGATATCAATCAGAACAACTGATCCGCGCGTAACAAAAAACGCAGCGGGTCATCGACCTGCTGCGTTTTAATCGTCTTCTCCGGACGGCGTTGCGACAGCCTCTCCCCCGTTCAGTCACGGCGGCCAGCCTTCTCCCGACCCGGTTATCACTGCATCAATCAGAAGCGGGTGTTCACACTCATGTACCAGGTGCGGCCCGACTCATTGAAGGTATTGGCCCCTGCCCCATAGAGGTAAGCGCCGGTTCGCGTATTACCCGTGGTCTGTGCATTGCCCTCACGGAAGTGACGCTTGTCGAACAGGTTATCGACGCCTGCGGTGACGCTGACAGAGGCGTTAATGTCATAGGTGCCACTCATGCCGAGCACCGAATAGGGGCTGACCTGATCGGTTGCACTGCCGGTGACGGCGTTACCTTTATAGTCATACTTCTTCGGGACCTGCTTGCCATACCAGGTCAGGGTGGTCTGCAGGGAGAGATCCGCCATCGCCTGCCAGCTGAGCGTAGAGTTGAGCGTATATTCCGGAATCACTGACAGGCGGTCCCCGGTCTCTTTGTTCTTACTCTGCAGCATGTAAGTGAAGTTGTTGTTCCACGTCACGCTGTCGGAGAAGGGAACGTTGATCGTGCCTTCCACGCCTTCGACCAGGGCTTTCGGCACGTTTTCCCATTTGTAGATGTCCGTTTTGCCGTTAGAGGCGGTGCCGGTCGGCACCCTGCCCGCGTCGATCTTGTTGCGGTAGTCGTTACGGAACCAGGTCAGTCCGGCCTGATAGCCGTCACGCTTCCACTCCAGCCCAATCTCCTTGTTGATGCTGTTTTCTGCTTTCAGATCATCATTCCCCATCAGGTAGCAGGCACCGGCATTGGCGGCGCAGCCCTGGCCGTTGCTGTAGAGCAGATAGTTGGGATTGGTCTGATAGAGGCTCGGCGCTTTATAAGCACGGGCGATACCCATTTTCAGAGTCAGCTCATCGCCCAGCCCCTGAGACAGGTTGAGCGACGGACTCCAGTTATCGCCCACGATCGAGTGATGATCAAAACGCACTCCCGGCGTCAGCATGGTGCTGTCGGTCAGCTCAATGTTGTCTTCGGCAAACAGCGAGAAAATCTCCGCCTGAGAATAGGGAGAGCGGCCGGTGGTGGCGATCCCCGGAATGGAACCGTAGCTGGCAGCCTGCGTGGTTGACGACGGATCTTTCATCCGCTGCTGATTCCACTCGGTGCCAAAGGTCGCCGTCTGATTCACCAGCCACTCAAACGGCACGCTGATTTCACTGTGCAGCAGCAGATCATCCAGCTGGATGGTGTTGAAATGGCTGTCGGAGAAGATGCCCTCCGTCCCGCCCGCCAGCCCTTCGTTCAGCCGGGAGTTGCGGGTATTCTCATACTGCGCATACGTATTGGTACTGACGCCATTGTCCCAGGCGCCGGTCCACCTGACTGAGACGTTCTGCCGATAGAGCCGGTTAGTCTCATCACCATATTTACTTTTCACCAGATCACTGGTGTTGGTGTTCTGCGTATCCCCGGCGTAGAGGTTGCCCTGACGGCTGAAACCGGCCCCCACTTCCAGCGCCTGCATCGGTGCAAAGGCCCAGCGCAGCAGACCATGAATGTCTTTGTTGACCGCGCCTTCCCGGCCCGCCGGATACGATCCGGCATAGCTTCCGGTACGGGCGGCGGCGTGCCCTTCATTGATGTCATACGCATCTGCCTGCGTTTTTGCCAGCCCGCCATAGAGGCGAAAGCTGACATCATCCCCCAGCGGCCCCTCAAGGCTGAAGTTAGTGCGTCGGGAGGCCCCCTCATCCTTATGCTCCGGCACGTTGTAGTAGGCGCTCCACGAGCCGTGCCACTGATGATCCATCTCTTTTCGGGTAATGATGTTCACCACGCCGCCCGCCGCCCCGTTACCGTAACGGGCCGCTGCCGGGCCGCGGATCACCTCGATGTGATCGATGATCTCTGGCGGCACCCAGTTGCTGTCGCCGCGCGTGTCACGCTCGCCACGCCAGCCCAGCCGGACGGCATTACGGCTGGTCACCGGCAGACCATCAATCAGGATCAGGGTATTTTCCGGGCCCATGCCGCGGATATCGATCTGACGATTATTGCCGCGCTGACCGCTGGTGGAGTTACCGGTCAGATTGACGCCCGGCATGGTGCGGATGATTTCGGCGACATCGCGCGCCGGCGGGTGCTTTTTGATTTCGTCGGCGGTAATGGTCGAGACACCCGGCGCCTGCAGCGTCTGCTCGGCGGCGGTCACCATCATGGTGCTGTCGTTAAGGCTGTCTGACGCGGTGTTGTTAAGCGCCGGATCGCTGCTGCTGGCCGCCACGGCACCGGCAGAGATGAGAGAGGCGGTGAAACCCAGTTCAATCATAATGGCCAGTGAAAGCCGCGATAACTTTTTCATTTTTCTGTTCCTGGACGACCAGCAGGGATGCCACTGCCAGCGCGCCGGTAAAAAGGTAATGTCCCTGATCCCCTTCCTGCCCGGCTGATTTCAGCACCGCGAGACACCCCGCTGAAAGCCGGTGCGGCAGAGAAAATGCACACACGCCCTGACGAGCGGAAACACCCTATTGCAAATGCAAATAATTATCAATACTATTATTCATATCATTTATGGCACAGATTTCGTCTGTTCGAACGATGGCGCGTATGACCTGGTTAAACGAAGAGACCGGCAGTGAACGCTGGTGGCAACAGCAGCAGCAGCGGGGGACTCCGCTGATTGAACCGGGTGACGCGGGCACCTGTCAGGTCACCTTTTTCTGGCGCGATCCGCAGGGCGACACACAGAGATCGGACACCCGCCGCGTCTGGATCAACATTACCGGCGTGACCGATCATCATCATGCCGCCGCCCCTGTTTCACTCTCTCCGTTGCCCCACACCGATGTCTGGTGGTGGCAAACCACCCTGCCCGCTGACTGGCGTGGCAGCTACTTTCTCATCCCGGATACGCAGGCTGAGCCGTTTACCGGCCAGAGCGATGCGCAGGCGTTACGGCAGTGGTGGAAGCAGAAATTTCCGCAGGCGCAAAACGACCCGCTCAATCCGCTGCGAGGCTGGGCGGGCGGACGCGGCATGTCACACTCGCCGCTGCACCTGCCTCATGCGCCTGACCAGCAGGTCTGGCGGGCGGTCGATGAAGGCCGCGCCGCCGCGATACCGCTGCAACACTTTCTGTGGCGCAGCAAACGGCTGGGCAACCAGCGTCAGATCTGGATCTGTGTAACCGGCGAGGCCGATGCTGGCGCGCGTCCGCTGGCACTGCTGCTGGATGGACAGTTCTGGGCGCACAGCATGCCGGTTGCCGGTCCGCTTCAGCAGCTCACCGCGGCAGGCGAACTGCCCCCGGCGGTCTATGTCATGATCGACATCATCGATCGCGAACATCGCACGCGCGAGCTGACCTGCAACCCTGACTTCTGGCTGGCCGTTCAGCATGAGCTGCTGCCGCAGGTTGCGCACCAGGCGCCCTGTCGTATCGACAGCGACCGCACGCTGGTGATCGGCCAGAGTTTTGGCGGCCTCGCTGCCGCTTACGCCACGCTGACCTGGCCCGACACCTTTGCCGGTGCCGTCAGCCTTTCCGGCTCTTTCTGGTGGCCCGGGCGCGACGATCCCAGCGGCTGGCTGCCGCAGCAGTTACAGCAGGGCCTGCTGCAGGCACCGCCACGGCGCTTTTATCTGGAAGCGGGTCGGCGCGAGCGGCTGATTCTGGCCGCAAATCAGCAGTTTCAGCGCGATCTGACCGATGCCGGACATCAGGTCAGCTATCATCCGGTGGAAGGCGGTCACGATGCACTCTGCTGGCGCGGCGGGCTGCTGACCGGCCTGAAAACCCTGTGGCCATCATCCTCATTCGCTTAACGTCCGCCGCCTGCCCGCCACTGTAGGGTGCCACGGGCAGAATCGGGGCGTCAGCGCGCTCCGCGATGGTGGTCAGGAGACTGATATGCAACAACCTCACCCTTTTGACGACCCGCAGCAGGCGTGTCTGGTACTGAAGAACGATCGTCAGCAATACAGCTTATGGCCCACCTTTTGTGCGATCCCGGCCGGGTGGCAGCCGGTATGGGGCCCCGCGCCACAGGCACACTGCCTGACGTGGCTGAATGAACACTGGCACGATATCCGCCCCGTCACCGCAGAAGCCAGCCGGAGCCATCATGTCTGAACTCGCCCTGACACCACAGAAAACGCTGCCACTGGTGGCTGCCCAGCCCGGAATCTGGATCGCTGACCAGCTCTCGCCCTACAGCAATGCCTACGCCGTGGCACATTTTGTGGAACTGCGGGGCGCACTGGACAGCGCGCTGCTCTCCCGCGCTATCGTGGCGGGCATGCAGGAGGCGGACACCCTGAACATGGCCTTTGGCGAGCGGGACGGCGAGCCGCTGCAGTGGCCTGTCGCGCAGCATTTCCGCTTACCCGAGGTGATCGATCTGCGCGGCGCCGTCGATCCGCACGCCGCCGCGCGGGCGCGGATGCAGGAGGATTTGTCGGGCGATCTGCGGGTGCTGAGCGGTGCGCCGCTCTGCCACCACAGCCTGCTGCGACTGGGTGAGGAGCAGTGGTACTGGTATCAGCGCTACCATCATCTGGTGGTGGATGGTTTCAGCTTTACCGCCCTGACCCGCCGTATCGCCGATCTCTACAGCGCCTGGCAGCGCGGCGACACGCCGCCGCCGACGCCGTTTGTGCCGTTCAGCGAGGTGGTTGAGGAGTATCAGCGCTATCAGCAATCGGCAGCCTGGCAGCGCGACCGTCAGTTCTGGCTGGAGAAAGGTATGGCGTTACCCGCCCCCGCCTCCCTCTCCCCGCTGCCGCTGGCCGGTCAGCACGCCAGCACGGATCTGCGGCGTCACAGCATCACGGTGGATCGAAGCGCCTTTCAGAAGCTGCTTGAGCACACCGGGCAGCAGAACCTCAGCGCGGCAGATACGGCCGTGGCGCTGGTGGCGCTGTGGCTGGCGCGTCTGACCGGTCAGAACGATTTTGCCGCCGGTTTCATCTTTATGCGCCGCATCGGCTCGGCGGCGCTCTGCGCCACCGGTCCGGTGATCAACGTGCTGCCTCTGGCAGTGCATTACGATCCGGCCCAGCCGCTGGCAGCTCTGGCGGCCCGGCTGGCGGGTGAAGTCAGAAAAATGCGTCGTCATCAGCGCTATGACGCAGAGCAGGTGCAGCGCGATCTGGGTCGTCACGGCGACAGCGATCCGCTTTACGGGCCGGTGATTAACCTGAAGATGTTCGACTACCAGCTCGATTTCGCCGGTACAGCGGGCATCACCCATCAGCTGGCGTCCGGCCCGGTTCGCGATCTGGAGATGGCTATCTATCTGAACGATCAGGGCGATCTGACGCTGGCGCTGCTGGCAAACGCGCAGCGCTACAGTGACGCCCTGGTGCAGCAGCATGCGCGCCGTTTTGATCGGCTGCTCTCCCAGCTCGCCAGCCAGCCCGCGCGTGCCTGTGGCGAGCTGGATATGCTGATGCCGGACGAGCACCGGCAGCTGGCGGCGATCAATCAGACCGCCGTGACGCTTCCCCCGGCCACGCTGAGCAGCCTGCTGCAGCAGCAGGCTGAACGAACGCCGCAGGCACCGGCGCTGGCCGATGCGTCGCATCAGCTCAGCTATCAGCAGATGCAGCAGCAGGTCGCCGCGCTGGGACAGCAGCTGATCGCCCGGGGTGTGGCGCGCGGAGATATTGTCGCCGTGGCGCTGCCGCGCTCCGTGTTTTTATCGCTGGCGCTGCAGGCGATCGTCAGCGTGGGGGCCACCTGGCTGCCGCTCGACACCGGGTATCCCGACGACCGATTAAAGATGATGCTGGCAGACGCCACGCCGAAAGCGCTGATCACCCGCCGTGAACTGGCTGACCGGCTGGCGGCGCTCTCGCCGGTCACACCGCTGTTTTACGACACGCTGTTAACCCCCGCTGAGGCGATGCCGTCGCAGGCGCCCTCCCCGCAGGATGGCGCGTACCTCATCTACACCTCCGGCTCAACCGGGCGGCCAAAAGGCGTGCTGGTCAGTCACGCCGCGATCGTCAACCGCCTGTTATGGATGCAGGATCGCTATCCGCTGGGTCAGGATGATGTGGTGTTACAGAAGACGCCGGGCAGCTTTGATGTCTCCGTCTGGGAGTTCTTCTGGCCCCTGATCGCCGGTGCGCAGCTGGTGATGGCGCCGCCCGATGCGCACCGCGACCCGGAGGCGCTGAGGCAGCTGTTTGCCCGCTACCGCGTGACCACCACCCACTTTGTTCCGTCGATGCTGGCCGCCTTTGTCGCTGCGCTGCAGGAGGAGGCGGCGGCAGCCTGCTGCGCAACCCTGCGTCGGGTCTTCTGCAGCGGTGAAGCACTGCCCGCCGCGCTGTCGCGTCAGTGGCAGACGCTGACCGGGGTGCCGCTGCATAACCTCTATGGCCCGACCGAAGCGGCGGTGGATGTCAGCTACTATCCGGCCTCCGGCGCAGAGCTGGCCGCCGTTGAAGGCGCCAGCGTACCGATTGGCTTCCCGGTCTGGAACACCGGCCTGCGGATCCTGGATGCCCGTCTGCAGCCGGTGCCGCCGGGCACTGCCGGCGATCTCTGGCTGACCGGCGTCCAGCTGGCGCACGGCTATCTGGATCGTCCCGACCTCACGGCCAGCCGCTTTGTGGCCGATCCCTGGGGTGACGGCACCCGGATGTATCGCACCGGCGACGTGGCACGCTGGCTGCCGGATGGCGCAGTGGAGTATCTGGGCCGCAGTGACGATCAGCTTAAAATTCGCGGACAGCGCATTGAGCTGAATGAGATCGATCTGGCGATGGCCGCCCTGCCGGGCATTGAGCAGGCGGTGACGCACGCGGCCGTGCTGGGCGGCGGCGGCGATCAGCAGGGTGATGCCCGACAGCTGGTCGGTTATGTCGTCGCCGATGAGACGATTGACGCGGACGCCCTGCGCCAGCGGCTGGCCACCCGGCTGCCCGCACACATGGTGCCGGTGGCGATTGTTCAGCTGGCGAGCCTGCCGCTCAGCAGCAACGGCAAGCTCGATCGTAAAGCCCTGCCGCTGCCACAGACCCAGGCCAGAATCGCCGGGCGCGCGCCCTGCCCTGGACTGGAAAGCACGCTGGCTCAGGCGTTTGCTTCGCTGCTGGAGCGCGAGTCGGTCAGCGCACAGGATGACTTTTTCTTGCTGGGAGGGCATTCGCTGCTGGCGATGCGGCTGGCGGCGCAGCTGCGCCGGACGCTGGATCAGCCGGTGTCGGTGGGGCAGATTATGGTGGCCCCTACGGTGGAACAGCTGGCGGCTCTGCTCAGCGGCCCCTCTGCCGGGGCGACCCGCGCCGGGTTTGAGACGGTATTGCCGCTGCGGCGCAGCACGGGCCCGACGCTGTTCTGTTTCCATCCCGCCTCCGGTTTTGCCTGGCAGTTCAGCGCATTAACGCGTTATCTGGACCCGCGCTGGTCGCTGCTGGGCATTCAGTCACCCGACCTCACCAGCCCGCTCAGCCAGGCGCAGCATCTCGATGCGGTGTGTGATGCCCATCTGGCGACGGTACGACAGCAGCAGCCTCAGGGGCCTTACTATTTCCTGGGCTACTCGCTGGGCGGCACGCTGGCACAGGGAATTGCCGCGCGGCTGGAAGCGGAAGGCGAAACCGTTGCCTTCCTCGGGCTGCTCGACACCTGGCCGCCGGAAACGCAAAACTGGGATGCACGGCGCGGCGAGAACGTGCTGGATCCGGCAGTGCTGGAGGAGGTTAACCGCGAGCGCGAGCAGTTTATCGCGACGCAGCGTCAGCAGGCGGGTGAAGGTATGGAGACGCTGTTCACCACCATTGAGCGCAATTACGCCCGTTCCGTGCGGCTGCTGGCCACGGCCCGCAGTGCCCGTTTCAGCGGACAGGCGACGCTGTTTCTGGCGCAACAGACGCAGCAGCCCGGTCAGGATGCACGTCGCGCCTGGGCACCTTACCTCGGCGGTCTGACGATCTGGCCGCTGGACTGTGCCCATGTTGAGATCGTCTCACCCCGCCTGTTTGAACAGATCGGTCCCCGCCTGCAGCAGATACTGGCGTCGCTGAATCCGTAGCCGCCTTCTCCTGCGGAGAGGGTTCCGGTCAGCCTCTTCCGCACGGCACAATCATCGGGGTGCCGGCTACCGGATCGCGGATGATGACGCAGCGCAGGCCGTAGATCGCTTCAATCAGCGCTGGCGTCACAATCTCCGCCGGTTTCCCTTCAGCGATGATTTTTCCGTCACGCATCGCAATCAGGTGGCTGGCGTAACGGCACGCCTGATTAAGATCGTGCAGCACCACCACCAGCGTGCGGCCATGCTGCTGATTGAGATCCTGCATCAGCTCCAGCAGCTCAATCTGATGCGTGATATCCAGCCAGGTGGTGGGTTCGTCGAGCAGCAGTAAGGGGGTTTCCTGCGCCAGCACCATCGCGATCCAGACCCGCTGCCGCTGACCGCCAGAGAGCGTATCCACCGGCTGGGCGGCCAGATCGGCCACCCCGGTGGCCTGCATCGCCTGCTTCACCGCCGCCTCATCTTCCTGTCGCCAGCGTCCGAACAGCGTCTGGTGTGGATAACGTCCGCGTGCCACCAGTTCACTGACGCTGATGCCCGCGGGCGCACTGGAACTTTGCGGCAGCAGCCCCAGTCGCCGCGCCACCTCTTTGGTGGCATACCGCGCGATCGTCTGACCATCCAGCAGCACCTCGCCCTGCAGCGGCGTCACCAGCCGGCTCAGGGTGCGCAGCAGCGTCGATTTTCCGCAGGCGTTAGGCCCGATGATGACGGTCAGTTCACCGTCGGGGATCGCGACCGAGAGATGCTCCGCCACGATCTTTTTGTCGTAACCCAGCGTCAGCGCCTTACCCTGCAAACGTGTTTTCTCTCTCACTGGCGTCGCGCCTCCCGAATCAGCAGAGCAATCAGATAGAGTCCGCCCAGGCTGACGGTAATGACACCGACCGGCAGCTGATAAGGCAGGAAAAGATGCTGTGCGGCGTAGTCTGCGGCGATTAACAGCAGCGCACCGCATAGCGCAGCCAGCGGCAGTGCGCCTTTGACGCCTCCGCAGAGACGCCGTGCAATCTGCGGCGCCAGCAGCGCAATAAAAGAGAGAGGCCCGGCCAGCGCGGTTGAGGCCGCAGTCAGGATCACGCCTGTCAGCATCAGCATGACGCGGCTGCGTTCCACCGGAACCCCTAAGGCGCAGGCGGTGTCATCGCCCATCTCCAGCAGACGCATGCGCCGGGCCAGCATTCCCGTTGCCAGCAGCGCCAGCAGCAGCACAACCGTCACGGGAAGCGTCTTCGCCCAGGTGATGCCGTTAAGTGAACCGGCGCTCCAGAGCCCGGCGCTCAGTGCCGCCTCCAGGGAGGCGCTGATAATCAGCCAGCTGTTGAGCGCCATCAGCAGCGCCCGCACGCTGATGCCGACGATAATCAGACGAAAGGTCTCCACGCCGTTGCGCCAGCTGAACAGCCAGACCACCGCCGCCGTAAGCAGCCCGCCCGCCAGTGCCGCCAGCGTCATGCCCGCCATGTTTTGCTGAAACAGCACCAGCGCGACCAGCACCCCGCTGTATGCCCCGGTGTTGAAACCGAGAATATCGGGGCTGCCCAGCGGGTTACGCAGCAGTGACTGAAAAATCGCACCACTGACGCCCAGCGCGGCCCCCAGCAGCAGCGCCATCGTGACGCGTGGCAGACGCCACTCCAGCACAATCAGCTGAACATTGCGCGCCGCCTCCCCGCTGAAGAGCGTCCACAACTGCTGCAGAGAGAGGGAGGGGGTGCCGTGTGTCAGCCCCATAAACGCCAGGATGCCGCAGGCAACCAGCAGTAAAAGCGCATTGATTATGATGCGTTTCATCACAGCCCTCTTCCCGGCCGGCGGCGAACCAGCACAATCAGCATCGGCGCGCCGAGAATGGCGGTTACAATCGACACGCGCAGCTCGCCCGGCACCAGCAGCCGTCCCAGAATGTCGGCGGCCAGCAGCAGGCAGGGGGTCATCACAAGGGTTCCCGGCAGCAGCCAGCGATGGTCGTTGCCCAGCAGCCAGCGTGCCAGGTGTGGCGTCATTAAGCCGACAAAGGCGATGGGGCCGACAGCGGCCGTCGCCGCGCCGCTCAGCAGCGCAATCGCCAGCAGGCCCGTCAGCTGCGTTCGCACCACGCGGGTGCCCAGTGCGGTCGCCATATCACCGCCCATGCTCAGGCTGTTCAGTGAACGTGCCAGCAACAGTGCCAGCACGCTGCCGACAGCGAAGGCCGGCAAGGTGGCGCGCAGAATGGCGAAACTGCGGATATCCAGCGAGCCGCTGTGCCAGAAACGCAGATGATCGTAGATATCAGGATTGAGCAGCGACAGCCCGGACGTTAATCCCTCCAGCACCGCACCCAGCGCTACCCCCGCCAGGGTCAGGCGCACCGGACTGACCCGACCGCCGCCCACGGCGCCGGTCAGCGCCACCAGCAGAGAGGCCAGCAGTGCACCGGCAAAGGCGAAGCCCAGCCAGTCAGCCGGGGAGTCTGCGCCGGTCAGGGCGATTCCCAGTACAACCGCAAAACCCGCACCGGCGTTAACCCCCAGAATGCCGGGATC